>JAJYOE010000006.1 GCA_021785975.1 Bacillota bacterium
CATTAAATGTCAAGGGTCAGCGATCCATTTTCAATACAATCAGCTAATTTAAATACTTTTTGCAATCACTGGTTGGTCTGCCGTCTGATCGAGCAACACATCCGCCAGGGATAGACCGTCTAGTGTCTGAATAATGCTTTCGTTCAACTTCAGCCAAACATTTCTCGTATAACACTTCACTGCTTTTGCGCAAAAATCTTCGGGGTCGGCAAACTCTTCGCTAACACAGCCAATCGGTGCCACATCCCCCTCAAGCACCCGAATCACTTGCCCCATCCGAATGTGTTCTGGCGTATCAGCAAGCGTATATCCGCCATTGACGCCGCGAACACTGGTGACAATCCCCTCTTTTCGCAACAACCCGAAAATCTGATCCAAAAATGCTTCCGGTATATCTTCCTCCGCAGCAATTTCACGAAGGGGAACAGGACGTGAATCGATCTTGTCGTGCTCAGCTAAAGTCACAATGGCGCGTAAACCGTACTCGGTGCGTTTTGAGACTTTCATTCACGATCCTCCTTGTTTGTCTTGCTTTTTTACTCTATTTCCACAAAAATTACATCATTCTCAATACTCACAGGATACGTCTCCAGCGAGGTGACAGCAGGAAAAGCGACTGCCTTGCCAGTTGCGATATCAAATTTGCCTCCATGCTGCGGACAACAAATCGTCACTCCATCCTCTATCCAACCGCCAGCAAGGTGTACCTGGGCATGAGTGCACATGCCACAAACGGCAAATACGCCTTGTTTCTCATGAATTAATAGCACTGTCTCGTCTTCGAGTTCTACTTCTTTCATGCTGCCTTGTGGCAAATCCGCAAGTTCAAGCGCCTTGATTTTTCCCATTAACCAATCGAACCTTCCATCTCAAACTTGATCAGACGGTTCATTTCCACTGCATATTCCATCGGAAGTTCTTTGGTAAACGGCTCAATAAAGCCCATCACGATCAGGCGAGTCGCCTCTTCTTCAGAAATGCCGCGGCTCATCAGATAGAACAGTTGCTCTTCACTGACTTTGGACACGGTCGCTTCATGCTCTAATGTCACGCTATCATTCAACACTTCGTTTTTCGGAATCGTGTCCGAAGTCGAATCCTGATCCAAAATGAGCGTATCGCATTTAATGTTGGACTTAGACCCTTCCGCATCCTTGGAAAAATGGGCCAATCCGCGATAGGTGGTCTTTCCGCCGTGTTTGCTAATCGACTTGGAGATAATCGTCGAGGTGCAATCAGGTGCCGCATGCACCACTTTTGCCCCCGCATCCTGATGTTGCCCCTTGCCGGCAACGGCAATAGAGAGCACCGTTCCTTTAGCGCGCGGCCCCAACATGTAAATAGCTGGATACTTCATCGTCAATTTTGACCCGATGTTGCCATCCACCCATTCCATCGTCGCATCCGCATAGGCAACTGCCCGCTTGGTCACCAGGTTGTAGATATTGGGTGCCCAGTTTTGAATCGTTGTATAGCGCGCACGGGCGCGATCCTTGACGATGATTTCCACCACTGCGCTATGCAGTGAATTCGTGCTGTAGACAGGTGCCGTACAGCCTTCCACATAGTGAACAAAGCTGTCTTCGTCCGCAATGATGAGCGTCCTTTCAAACTGGCCCATGTTTTCCGAATTGATACGAAAATACGCTTGCAGCGGAACATCGACGCGCACGCCTTTTGGCACATAAATAAAGCTCCCGCCGCTCCACACGGCTGAATTTAAGGCGGCAAACTTGTTGTCTTCCGGCGGAATGATCGTCCCGAAATACTGCTTGAAAATTTCCGGGTATTCGCGCAGCGCCGTGTCAGTATCGGTAAAGAGAACGCCAAGCGATTCAAGGTCTTTTTGAATCGAGTGATAGACCACTTCCGACTCGTACTGTGCCGAAACGCCAGCGAGAAATTTACGCTCTGCTTCCGGGATACCGAGGCGCTCAAACGTGTTCTTGATTTCTTCTGGTACTTCTTCCCAGGTTTTGCCCTGCTTTTCAGACGGCTTGACATAATAGGTGATTTCGTCAAAATTCAGGTCACTCAGGTCGCCACCCCATTTGGGCATTGGCTTTTCGTTAAAGATCTCCAGCGAGCGGAGGCGAAAATCGGTCATCCAACCCGGTTCGTTCTTCATCGTAGAGATCTCTTCTACGATTTTTTTTGAAAGTCCCTTTTGAAAACGGACGACAGAAACATCCTTGTCTACAAATCCATATTGGTATTCTTCGAGTTCAGGCAACGCTTTGCTCATGTCTCTTCCTCCTTTATCTTTGTGAACTGACTTTAGTGAGTATGCCCATGGTTTTCGCCAATTCTCTCAAGCGCATTCCACGCCAGCGTGGCACATTTAACGCGAGCCGGAAACTTCGAGATTCCGGATAATGCTTCCAGGTCCCCTAACATATCCTCGTCATACGCTTCGCCGCGGATCATCTTCTTGAACTCTGTCATAATCAAAAGCGCTTCATCGAGCGGTTTGCCTTTGATCGCTTCGGTCATCATCGAGGCGCTCGACATGCTGATCGAACAACCCGCTCCCTTAAACCGCACATCGCTGACCACATTATCCTCAAGTGCCATCTGCAAGTGAATCTCATCACCGCAGGTAGGATTCTTCAGATCCACCTTCATGGCGTCTCCTTGAATATCCCCCTGATTGCGAGGATGCTGATAATGATCCATAATCACTTGCCGGTACAATTCATCTAATTGCATGACCGAAGAACTCCTTTGCTTTCTCAAGTGCACTCACCAGCACGTCCACATCTTGCTCTGTGTTATAAATGTAGAAACTAGCTCTCGCCGTGGCCACCACATCAAGCCAACGCATCAGCGGCTGCGCACAGTGATGGCCTGCGCGGACCGCCACTCCCTCCGTATCGAGTACGGTGGCGACATCGTGCGGATGGACGTTTGCCAGATTGAAGGTAATGAGTTCACCGCGAACTTTCGGCCCGTAAATCGTGACGTCCTCCACTTTTCCCAGGCGTTCCATACCGTATTCCGTGATTTCATGGCTCATTTTACGAACATTGTCCATGCCAATCCCGCTCAGGTAATCGATGGCAGCCGCAAGGCCCACCGCTCCTGCGATGATCGGAGTTCCTCCCTCAAAGCGGTAGGGAATCTCTTTCCATGTCGACTGATATAGTTCTACCGTCTCGATCATTTCCCCGCCAAAATGAACAGGCTCGAGTTTTTCGAGCACCTCACGCTTGCCGTAAAGCACGCCTATACCTGTCGGCCCCATCATCTTGTGCCCAGAGAAGGCGAGAAAGTCACAATCCAAATCCTGCACATCGACAGGCATATGGGGCACGCTTTGTGCGCCGTCTACGACCATAATCGCGCCGTTCTCATGAGCGATCTTCGCCGCTTCTTTTATAGGATTGATCGTGCCAAGGACATTGGATACATGCGTCATCGCCAAAATTTTCGTATGGCTTGTCACCGCAGCGCGTATGTCGTCAAGTGTGATCGTTCCGTCAGGCTGAAGTGGAATGTATTTTAAGGTCGCTTTGGTGGCAATGGCAATTTGTTGCCAGGGGATCATGTTGCTGTGATGCTCCATTGGCGTGATGACGATTTCGTCGCCTTCCCTGACCTGAAAACGGGCGTAACCATGTGCGATCATGTTGAGCCCTTCCGTTGTCCCGCGCGTAAAAATGATTTGCGCAGGAGACGGTGCATTGATGAATTTCGCTACTTTTTCTCTCGCGTTTTCATACGCATCGGTCGCTTTCGAGCCGAGCGTATGCACTCCACGGTGCACGTTGGAATTGTACTCCCGGTAGTACTTTTCAATCGCTTCAATAACTGACAGTGGCTTTTGAGATGTAGCCGCACTGTCGAGATACACCAGCGGTTTTCCATTTACTTTTTGGTCCAGAATGGGAAAGTCTTTTCGAATTAAATGGCGGTCCATCAGCTCATCTTCCTCTCCAGGATCTGCACCACGGCTTGCCGTACGCGATCCACAGGCAATGCCGCCAACACTGGATCGAGAAAGCCCCAAACGATCATCCGCTTGGCTTCCACTTCAGAAATACCCCGTGACATTAAATAAAACAGTTGTTCTTCACTAATCTGTCCGACCGATGCCGCATGACCGCATTTCACGTCGTTCTCATCGATCAACAACGTAGGAATGGCATCTGCACGGCTTTTTGGCGAAAGCATCAACAGTCGCTCCGACTGCTCGCCCACCGCGCCGCTTGCCCCTTTTTGAATATGGGTAACACCGCGGTAAATGCCTTCTGCGCGACCTTGCATCACCCCTCTCGCGGAGGTGTCGCTTTGACTGAATTTCGCCACATGCACCATTTTCGCCGTCAGGTCCATGTGCGCACGACCTGTGCCGAGCGCTACGGCGTGACCGTTACTCGCGCTGCCTTCGCCTTCAAGCAGAGACCCGAATTCACCAATCGTATACCCTTCACCAAGTTCGCCGACGGTAAAGTCGACTCTTGCATCACGCGCTGCTTTCGCTCTGCGAACCCAGTAAGAGGTGGTTTTTTTAGGGAAATTCGAGATGACACCGTAACTGATCTGACTGCCCTCTGCCGCCACCACCTCCGTGATGCCGACATGAAGTTCTTCTTCTACGTCGTCTAGCGCCGCATACAGATCGAGCACCGACAATTGGCTGTTGGCGTCAGCAACAATCAGGTTGCGGGGAAATATCCCTCTGCCTTTCTCTGTCGTCAGATGCACCACCTGGATCACACCAGGCATGACCGCATTTTTAGAGACTCGAATATATACGCCGTTTTGCCAAAAGGCACTTTGCAATGCGGTCCACTTGTTTTCATCCACAGGTACCACACTGCCGAGAAGCTTCATTACATCTGCTTCCTGCGCCGCTTCGCGCATGGGCTTGATGGTCACCCCAACCGGCAGATTTTCCATTCCACTGAGAAATACCAGCCTGCCGTTAACAAACACGAGTAACGGATTGTCGCTATTTAATTCAACCAGGCTTTCCACAGCCTTCTGCCATTCTGCATGCTCCGTCGCCTCACTGGGAGTAAAAGAATACAGCCTGTTTTCTAAACTGCTTCGTTCAAAATAAGGTTCCGGCAACTCCTGATAACGCCGCTGTGCGTTTTCCCGAAATTCCCGCAACACCACGCTGTCATTTGCAAACACTTTTTGTATGTCATGATCTATCTCTGAATTCACTTGGGCAATACTCATCGCACTTCCCCCCTAAACGCCTGCGGATACCGTTTCGTCAACAATGCCAAGTTCCTCTTTAAGCCAATCGTATCCCTGCGCTTCCAGTTGCTCAGCAAGTTCTTGACCGCCTGAACGGACAATCCGACCTTGCATCATGACATGCACATAATCCGGTTTGACATAATCCAAAATGCGTTGGTAGTGGGTGATAATCAATACGCCAAATTCCGGTCCGCGAAGCGCATTAACCCCTTGTGCCACAATTTTCAGCGCATCGATGTCAAGGCCGGAGTCAATTTCGTCTAAAATGGCAATGCGGGGTTGCAATACTGCCATTTGCAAAATTTCGTTGCGTTTCTTTTCCCCACCAGAAAAGCCTTCATTGAGGTATCGTTCTGCAAATGACGCATCCATGCTGAGCATTTTCATCTTGCTTTGGAGCTCCTTGTGGAATTTCAACACGGGCACTTCATTGCCTTCCCCCCTGCGGGAATTCATCGCGATCCGCAGGAAATTCGCGTTGGAAACCCCCGTCACTTCGCTCGGGTATTGCATGGCCAAAAAAAGTCCCTTTCTCGCCCGCTCATCCACTTTCATGGCAAACAGGTCTTCGCCGTCCAGCGTAGCACTACCCGATGTAATCTGATATTTCGGGTGCCCCATGAGGGACGAGGCCAGCGTGCTCTTGCCAGTCCCGTTTGGTCCCATAATGGCATGTACCTCGCCTCCGCGAACCGTTAAATCCACACCTTTTAGTATCTCTTTGCCTTCAACTGAAGCCTGCAATCCCTTAATTGCAAGCTCTGGAATATTCGCCATAAGTATGCCTCCCATAACTCGTGTCCCTTTGTATTTTTTGCGTAATTTCCTGACTTCATCACGATTTTTTAATGTCGACTAATTTAGTCGTGTTTATCGTACCACATGCGCTAAAAAAAGCAAGTTCTTACGGAAATTAATGATAGAAAAGGCAGCGCATCGGCTGCCAATCAAAGATTATTACCGTTAAAAAAGGTAACGAAATACCATTTTCGCCTCGTCAGACATCATCTCTTTTGACCATGGTGGATCAAACGTCAAATCAATGTACGCTTCCTCGACGCCAAGCGCCTTGACGCGGCTTACAATCTCATCTTGCAACTGTTCCATCGCAGGACATCCCATGGTGGTCAACGTCATACGCACGATCACTTTTTTGCCTTCATCCTCGATCATGACACCGTAAATCATGCCAAGATTGACCACGTCAATCTGAATTTCCGGGTCCACTACCTCTTTTAGTTCTTCGTAAATCATTTCTTCGGTAATCACTACCGGGTACCTCCCTCTCCAAACGCATTGTTTTACGTTAGTATGGCTTTTTATTTTCAGAATGTGTCCTGCTCTATTCTCTACTAATTTAGTCGACTTTTCAAGTCCTCAGGAAAAAAACTATTTTCATAAAAAAACCAATGATTACCGCTATAAAGGAAGACATCAAATCGATATAATTTTCATTATGATGAATAAATGGCGGATTATATTGTTCACTCTTATCGCTTTGGCGGCTACCTTTTCGGCGGCAAATTCGAGCACGACTCCGATGGGAATGAATCATCTCTATCTCGGGGTACATAATGAATCGCAAACGATGACAACTCAGCGGTTGATTCCTCATCAACCTGAAATCATTCCACAAAACACATTCGCCATGACCATGGCTGATTTAGGCGATGGCATCCAAGCGGGTGAACTTTTCCCTGCGACACAAATTGGGGATGTTGTGTCCCTTTTTATGCCGAACGGGAGCATTGATGAAGTTTCTCCGTCTCAAGTGCGAAGCATTTCAGTGCCCTCAGGCACTAAACCACCGATCACGCTCTTCAGTCATAAGATCATGCTCGGCTTTGACGACGGGTCTACAGGTAGTTATCTACAAAACCTGAAAGAGGACTCGCTCAGCGTGTTCTCACCACTGGCTTATCAACTGGACGGAACGAACGGGAAAATCTCTGGAGCGCTTGATCACAGCGTGGTAGTCACGGCACATGAGCGCCAGGTACAAGTATGGGCCATCTTAGCAAGCGGTTTTAACCCCGCAAAAACCACGTTATTTTTGCAAAACCCATCCGCAGAATACCGCTTTTTAATGAACATGGTATCCATCGTGAAACAAAGCGGACTCGACGGCGTGAATTTTGACTTTGAAGATATGGAGCCGTCAGACGCCCCGCTATACACCCTGCTCATTCAAGATGCGGCATTGCTGCTTCATGCCATGGGCAAATGGGTATCGGTGGACGTCACCCTGCCTTCTAAAGACCCCAATTGGAGCCTCATTTATCAACGCACCAGTTTGGCGAACGCCTCCGATTACCTAGTGGCCATGAGTTATGATCAGCACTACCTGGGAGAACAGCAAATCGGATCGGTATCCGCCATTCCCTGGATGGAAAGTGGAATCCACAGCATCGTGAAAAAAGGTGTTCCAGGCAATAAAATCCTGCTTGGGGTTCCTTTTTATGCGATCGACTGGTACAAGACCGGCAACTCCTGGCATTCGTACTATTTATCCATGTTTTCGCAGGAAAAAGCAAAAAACAGCCCCGGCGCTCACCTTTATTATTCCGCAGGGACTGGTCAACACGAATTGGTTTATCCTTCAAGCGGTGCGATGCAGTACATTTGGCTGGAAGATTCCCTCTCCCTGACACAACGAGGACGTTATGCGAAGCGCACCAACCTGGCCGGCACCGCAGTCTGGCAGTTGGAACTAGGCTCCAACCAGGACCTGCAAGCGTTAATCCGGGCTTTTTAATATTCGTTTGCGAATTTTGCGTTCGTGTGAAGAATTAGCGGACGCGTCCGCCAACACAGAGAGGCGGTTTTGAATCTTTGGCACATCGGTCGGCGTTATCCGCCATACACCGTTAGCGAATAAAAAAGTTTCGGCGGACAATTCCTTTTGATCCTGCAGTTCCCTTAGCGCTTTGCGAATCGCTGACGCATCACGATCCAACATGTCGGCCACTTCGTCAATACTGTATCTTTTCGTCAATTTTCTCACCTGAAATGAAGATTTGCAGCCTCAGTCTAACATAGCCACGAAAAATCCGGTATACTACCTGTATCAAGTCGATTAAGGAGTCAGGTCAATTTGTCACTGACAGGAATTATAGACATCGGATCCAACTCTATACGTCTCTCCCTCATTCGCATGCTGGATAGTGGAAGCTTTTTTGTCATTGATGAACAAAAATCCACACCACGGCTTGCGAACCGTATGGATCGACACGGTAACATGAAGGCAGAAGGAATCGAGGAGCTCATTTTTCATTTGCGGGAGTTTCTCGATATCTGTGCGTCCTATCAAACGGATCAAATTATTGCTATTGGCACCGCCGCGTTAAGGATGGCAAAAAACCAACAAGAGATCATCGCTTCCGTCAAAAAGGAACTTGATCTGAATATAGAGATCATTTCCGGACATGAGGAAGCATATCTCGGATATATTGCCGTCGCGCATACCATGAATGTCGGAGATGCGTATCTTATCGATATCGGCGGGGGGAGCACGGAAATCTCCCTCGTGCAAAACGGCCAGATCACTGCCACCCATTCGTTCCCGTTTGGCGCAGTGACCATGAGCAATGAATTTCACACCGGCAGTGACGCAGAAAACCTGAAGAAAGTCATCCCTCAAATCAAAAATGAATTCAGTAGCGTACTAGGACCAAAGTCCCCCCGGAACGTCGAAGTAATCGGAATCGGTGGGACAATTCGCAATATCGCGGGCATTCACCAGTCTAAAATCGGGTACACCTTGCCCATTACCCATAATTATTACATGACAGTCAGCGAAACTACAGAAGTGATTCAAACACTTTCCCTCATGACGCTGGCCCAACGCAAGAAGTTGGACGGACTCTCGAAGGGCCGCGCGGATGTCATTGTCCCAGGTGGGGCTATTTTGGTGGCGCTCCTTGAAACGGTGGGAGCAAAACGACTTCGCATCAGCGGACGCGGTTTGCGTGATGGAGTATTTTACTCAAGAGTACTGCAGCAGACCATTACTCCCGTCCCAGTTTTGCAAAACAGCGTACACAATATTCTAGTCAGGTATTTTGAAGCTAAGGAACTGGCAGAACACCGAACCCGTCTCGCACTGCAAATGTTCAGGGATGCGGTGGCTTCAGGCCTGGTGCCGCTAGACAGCGAACGTATTCTATATACAGCGGCTCAACTTCACCGCATTGGCGTGCGCCTAGATTTTTATCATTATGAGAACCATACCTTTTATTTGCTATTAAACAGTGCCGTTTATGGCTTAACGCATCGGGAGATCCTTCTTGCCGCTGCGGCTTCAGCTTACAATGGAAAAAATAAAATCCGCAAACTTTGTGCCCCTTATATGCCTGCTGTCATCACGGAGGCAGAATTAGACCTAGCTGCAAGACTGGGCGTGCTGGTAAAAATGGCAGAAGCCCTCGACAGGCGACATGAACAACGTGTAATGAATGCATCCATCACCATGAATGAACAAGTGCTGGAACTTTACCTTCCTGACACCAATGAAGCCGATGTCGAATGGTCCAATGCGCAAAGTCTGTCTCCTCACGTTAAAAAGGTGTTTGGGAAAGAACTCAAAGTCATTCGAAGCGACTTGAAGATGTCGCCTCTTCAAGATTGAGAAGGGAGTTATACTGAATGCGCCTAAAAAAAGCGCGTGGTTTAGGTAGAACAAAAAACTATCCAGGCCGTTTGTTTATCGTCGAAGGGACAGACGGGTCAGGAAAAAGCACTCAGATTTACTTGCTCAAAAGATGGCTGGAGGATAACGGTTACCCTGTTTTTTTTACCGAGTGGAATTCCAGTGAATTGATCAAATCCGCCACCAAAAAAGCAAAGAAGAAAAACCTGTTGACGCCAACCACGTTTAGCCTGATTCACGCCTGCGATTTCGCGGACCGTTACGAAAAAATGATGTTGCCACATCTCCGGGCCGGCTATATTGTACTAGCCGATCGCTATATCTATACGGCCTACGCCAGAGACATGGCGCGCGGATGTGATCCGGAATGGGTAAAGAACGTATACAGCTTTGCCGTGAAACCCACGGTCAGCCTCTATTTTCAAACGCCGCTTGACGTGTCGCTCGACCGTATCCTGAGTGGCCGTCCTCAACTCAAATACCACGAGGCAGGAATGGATCTGGGGCTTTCCACCAATCCGGAAGAAAGCTTCAAGATTTTTCAGGGCATGATAAAAAAACATTACGACAGCATGATCGATGAGGAGCACTTCAAAGTCATCGATGCGACAAAGACCGTTGAAGCGCAACAGGATATCGTGCGAAATATCATCAAAGAACACCTGGTGGATTACGTGTCACCCACCATTTACGGGGAGGCGTAAAGATGACGAAAGTGAATTCATCGACAAATTACTACGGCGCCGGACTTCCCTACATGGACGAATGGGATTACAGTGGAAAGTTGATCATCATTGAAGGCGCCGACTGTTCAGGGCGTTCCACCCAAACTGCACTTTTAAAGCAATGGCTGGAAGTGAACGGCCACGCCGTCATGGACACGGGGATCAAACGCTCGGACCTCGTGAGTGGTGTCATCGATCAAGCCAAGCAAGGCAATGTACTAGGAAAGACGACGCTGAGCCTGCTATATGCGACCGATTTTGCCGACCAGCTGGAAAACAAAATCATTCCTGCACTGCGGGCAGGGTTTATTGTACTTGCCGACCGTTACATTTTTACGCTCATGGTTCGGGATGCGGTTCGCGGCGCTGACCCTTTGTGGTTACATGAACTGTTTGGATTTGCGCTCGTTCCTGACATGACATTTTATTTGAAAGTGCCGCCGGAAATTCTGTTGCACCGCCATTTTCAAAAACGGGGTTATCTTGAATACTGGGAATCGGGAATGGATTTGTCGCTTTCCACTGATATGATCGAGAGTTTTCATCGCTATCAGACTATGTGCCAGCAGGAATTTGACGATTTGGCGGAAGAATATCATTTTATCATGTTAGACGGGACGCAAAATATCGACAAGATTCAGGCGAACCTGCAAGAACATGTCGGAAACCTCTTAAAGACCCGGAAGGATGCGTAACATTAAAGCCGCACGGCTGCACCCATCCTTGTATTCAACCGCCAAGTATGTCATGGAAAAATACCGAACGGATATTCATCACTGCGAGCAGGTGATGGCTAACGCCTTTGAAATCGCAAAGCTTGCTTTGCCTGAAGCGAATTTTTCGGATGAACCAGAGTTGAATCCCGATTGGCAACGCTTGGGCATGGCTGCACTGCTTCATGATATCGGCCACTTTGTGGCCGATAAAGGTCATCACAAACACAGTTTTTACCTGATACAGCATGCAGAGGAATTGCGTCACCTGAATACAGATCTCATTCAAGATGTGGCACTGCTCTCCTGGTGCCATCGTAAACACGCTAAACGGACGTGGTTGGATGAACGATTTCTCGGAAACGTTGCGCTTTTTCAATTAAGTGCGATATTGCGGGTAGCGGATGGGCTTGACCGCAGTCATACCGGGAGAGTGAGCGTCCGGGGTGGACACCAGCAAGGCGAAACGTTTGTCCTTGAAGTACAAGGACTTCGCAAGTCGGAGTACGAGGCGTTGATGGACAGAAAAGCGGATGCGTGGAATCTTGCTTTTCATCAGTCTTTGGAAGTTCGAATTTTAACGACAATATAGGCTAATAAAAGTACGAACGCAGTAATCCATATGGGCAAATAGGGGATACCTGATAATTTTGAAGACAGTTCAGGGTCCCTCCCGATCATTCCTCCCCCGGTCCATGCCAGGATACCAGAACCAATGTACATCAGCCACGAGTATTTTAAGAGCAAATGACTTAACACCTGACTTGCAAGCAGAATAATGACCAGGCTAACTGCAGTTCCGATGAGGAGCAAGCTCCAGTTGCCATTCGCAATACCAGCTAGGGCAATGACATTGTCGAGACTCATGCTGAGGTCTGCCACTACAATCGAAAAAACAGCTTTCCATAGACGTTCCGGAGAAGCATTCTCTTCTTTGTCGGCGTTTTTTTCTTTGGCACTCACAGTCAGGGTGAACGCAAAATAAACGAGCAAGAGTCCTCCGATCGCTTCCAAATATGGAAGGACGAACAGTTTACCCGCAATTAACGTAAGCGCGACCCGCAAAATGATGGTTAACGACAGACCAAACACCATTCCCTGCCACCTTTGCTTAGGCGGCAGCTTTGCCGTAACCATAGCGATCATTAACGCATTATCACCAGACAGCACTGTATTGATCAGTAAAATAGCAAACCCTTTACCAATATAATCCCACATACAAAAATCCGATTCCCCTTGCTCCCACAATTACATGATCTAGCGTAACACGGGCCCGTTCCCATTTATAGTCGCGTCCATCGCTGCATGATACGGTATTTGCGTCCGAGTTTCCAGAGCAGATATACAAGCCCTATTAATAATACGATTCCGCCAAACAAAATGATTTCTTTTTTGTATTTTTGGATGTTTAAAAGTCGGTGCCCGAGATAAGCCATGGCGGCCACAGAAGGAGCCTGGCCTGCCAGCGTAGAAAAAAAGAAAGGCTTGAATTTCACACCTGTTGTGCCAGAGAGAATATCCAACAGGGATGACGGAACCCATGGTTGTATCCGCAAGATAAAGAGAATGGAAAAGGCGGACCAAAACTTGGCATGTACCACTTTTTGACGAATCACTTGAAGTTTCGGGTGCTTATCCCACACGGATTCCAATTTCCCTTGAAAAATCCACCCTACAAGTTGTTTGGCAAGAACGAAGAGAATGAGGTTACCGGTAATCACTCCTGCAAAGGACAGGATAAACCCCAACCAAAAACCGTGCGCTGCCGTATTGAATCCAGCCAGTAGTGCAAATGGGGCATAAGGGATGATTGATTGCAGGACGACCAGCCCATAGCTGATAAGAATTCCCCAAATCCCTGCGTGTCGGAGATATTTGGGTATTGCCCATAAAAGACCTGTCCGATGAAACCACACGATGGCACACCCAGCCATCAGCGCGATGATTGCAAATCCTGTACCAATAAAACGTTGATAACGGTGCCAACGCTCCACTTGTCACCACCTCACGGCGCAAAACTCGACCAAGTCATCAGGTCTCGTCTAGCTTACCCGTCAGGCAAAGAAAAACATCAAGGCAAATATGACATAAGTGGCCACCACCATCACGCCTTCAAACCAATGGGTTTCCCCATCCAAAGACACGATATTGACCAGCACAGTAGACAAAAAAAGCACCACAACCTGAGCAGGAGTAAACACAAGCGTCAGGGATTTGCCCATCAGCAGGCCGACGATGACAAGTAATGGCGCAACAAACAGAGAAATCTGAAGACTCGATCCGACAGCGATTTCCACACTGCCTTCAATCTTGCCCTGCCTTGCAAAGATGACTGCCGTAAGAAATTCGGGGGCAATTCCGATCAAGGGCAAAAAAACAAGACCGATAAATTGCTCAGATAACTTCCACTCGCTGGAGACAAACTGAATCGAACCCACCAATTGGTCGCTGATAAAAGCAACGACAACGGTCGCCGCAAATAGCATGAGTATATCCGGTAAAAGCTTTTGTTTGACAGCCGGAGTATTGTCTTCCTCAGCAAAATGAGAGACAAACGAGCGATGAGTTAAAAAAGAGAACAGGAATCCCCCCATATAGACAATTAAGAAAACAGCCGCCACACCGATGCTGAGCGATTCCGTTCCGCTTGCCCGAAATTTCAGGAAGGAAAAGATACTAGAGGTGGTGAGTCCAATTACCGCCACAAACAGCATCGCACTGTTCATGCCGGCCCTTCTCCTGCTAAACTGCTGAACGCCTGTTGCACCGCCACCAATCATCATACTGATACCGAGCGTCAGCAACAGATTGGCAAGCACACCCCCAATAATGCTCGCCTTGACGACCTCAAACAACCCTTCATGTAAAGCAAATAATGAAAGGATCAACTCGACGCTATTGCCAAACGTGATGCCTAGCAAGGCGCCGGCCACAGAGCCGATCTCTTTAGAAACGCGTTCTGTCGAAGTACCGATCACTCTGGCGAGTCCAATGATCACGAGTCCGTCCAAAAGAAACAATAAAGCGTGGTTTGAAATCGCGGAACCAAAAAGAAATACGACCACTCCCACCGCAATGGCCGTCATCGCAAATCCGCTGTTTTTCCAGCTCCATCCCATTCAAACTGCCTCGCTCGTAAATTCAATGATTTTTATTATATCGAATTTCATGGTTCTCACCAAATGCTTCATCCCGAATGCATTTGTGGTACACTCAATTTACGAAAGGGGGCAAAGGAATTAATTTATCCCCAAAGGGGAACGTATAAATACTTGATAAATGGAAAATAATGATTGATAGAATCACATACGATGAACCTACAACGTACATTGGGAACTGCACGCGGTGCTGTTCGCATAATAATATAGAACGTATGCAGGAAAAAGGCTTTATCTAGAGAACATAACTTTAATGCGGTATTAACCGCTAATACTTGGGAGGACTATGATGAGACAAGAAAAAAATTCGTCCTCTGCGTCATCTGCCAAACATGAAGATCGCCTGGAAGATGTAGGAAGGTTTTATAACCAGGCCATCAGCGCTGCGGTGGAGTCAACCATCAACCGCTTGTCAAGACATAATCCAAAAGACAACGTGGCTATCTTTGTCGATTATGACAACGTCTATTGGACCTTGATGAACCGTTACAGACACGACCCGGATCACGAAGACGCAGATCGTAACTTGTTCGAACGATTATGGGAATTTTACGGCAAAGACAACGTCAGACTTTATCGCGCCTATGCAGACTTTGAACAAGTAGACGCGAATCTGACCAGCCTTCAGAAAAAACGAGTACAAATCCGCCATGTGTATGCTAACGGCAAAAACGAGGATAAAGCCAAAAACGCTTCGGATATTGAACTCTCTATAGATGCCATGGAAACTTGTTACTCAGACCCCAATATCACTTGTTATGTCTTTGTCACCGCGGACAGTGACATGATACCGATCATGAGTCGCATGTTGTATCGTGGTAAACACGTAGAACTTTTTTACGTAGAAGACGCGATCGCCAAACACACAGATATCCGCAATTATGCGCATGAAAGCTACGATCTGCTTGATTTTTTACGTGTTGACATCAGTCCGAAAAACCCTACAGATTACCTGCAGGAAGCGATTGTCTACATTTCAGAATGGCATGCACAACCTGCTAATAAAACGAAAAACCTTGGACCCAAATGGTTGCGCGATGGTCTGGCAGATTATCTGTCTATTCCAAGCAACACGGCGAGCCAGGTAATCGAACTACTCCATCGTTATAATATTATCCGTGAGGAGCTTCGCACCAATGAATTTGGCACTCACAAAAACATTGTCCTGAATGAAGACGTTTCAGTCGATGACTTTTCCATCAACGAAAAAATACCTACCAACTTTTAATCCTTTTCACCAAACACCGCCATGCTTGATTAGCACGGCGGTGTTTTGGCATTCGTCTGTTTACATGCCTAGCACATGAAAACCACTGTCAATATGCAGAATCTCTCCCGTCAATCCTCGCGACCAATCACTCATCAGGTACACTGCGGTATCTGCCACTTCGCCGGGGTCAGTGGGCCGCCTGAGTGGCGCTTTTTCATCAAAAATGTGCATAAATGAATTAAAATCCTTTACTCCTTTTGCGGAAAGCGTCCTAACAGGACCTGCAGAGATGGCATTCAGCCGAATTTTTTGCGGACCAAGTTCACTCGCCAGATAGCGCATGCTCATATCAAGTGCCGCTTTGGCCACCCCCATCACATTGTAATTTTCCACTACCCGTTCCCCGCCGAGATACGTCATGGCCATGATGCTGCCACCCTCTATCATCAGACGACTAGCGCGACGCGCCACTGCTACGAGCGAATAAGAGGAAATATTTTGTGCCAGAAGATACCCCTCGCGCGAGGTATCCTTAAATGCCCCGCTAAGGTCTTCAGGTCGCGCATAGGCAAGGCTGTGTACTACCCCGTGCAGGATGCCTTCGTGCTGTTCGATATCATTCATCACCGCATCGATTTCCTCGTCAACGGTCACATCGCAGTTGAGTAACCTTGATCCCGGTATGTGTTCTTCTACCAGCTCCTGTACGCTCTTCAAAAACCGCTCACCCTGATAGGTGAAAATCAGCCTGGCACCCTCCCGGTGTAACGCTTGCGCAATCGCCCAGGCAATGCTGCGTTTGTTGGCAACGCCCATTACCAGAATAACCCGATCTTTTAACAACATCACGTGTTCCCTCCCCAATATTTACTCACATACTGAAGAACTGAAAAGATAAAGCTTTAACAGTTGCAGCGTGGCTTCAATCGAATCCCTGTGTGTTCGTTCATAGGCATGGGAAGAATCAATGCCAGGTCCGATAAGCGCCGTGGCCAGGTCATATCCGGCTCGCCTTGCTGCGCTTGCGTCCGAAGCGTAATAAGGGAAAACGTCCACCGCATGTTTCACGCCATTCGCTTCCGAAAGTTCCACTAGCTGCTTGCGGAGCCCGAAGTGATAGGGACCACTAGAATCCTTTGCGCAAATGGAGACCACATATTCGGTGGTGGACAGTCCATCGCCGATGGCTCCCATATCCACTGCCAGATATTCAAAGGCATTGGCAGAGATGTTCGAATTACCCCCGTATCCGATCTCTTCATCCGTACTAATCAAAATTTGCAGACTGTAGGGAAGTTTCCATCGCTCCGCCTCCACATTTTGCAATAAGGCGAGAAGAATGCCTACACTCGCCTTGTCATCCAAATGGCGAGATTTCAAAAATCCGCTCGGCGTAAGCACGGGCCTTGCGTCAAAGGACACGACATCACCGACGCGGATGCCAAGAGAGTGCACATCTTCCTCATTGGTGACCACTTCGTCCAGGCGGACTTCTATCGTTTCCTCCGTGCGCTCTTCTACCTCTTTGTACACGTGAGTGGAGGCTTTATGAGCGACAATCGTGCCTGTATAAACGTTGCCGTCCAGCGTATGTACCTTGCAGTATTCGCCTTCGATCACCTGCATGCGAAATCCGCCAATAGGTGTGATTTTCAGCCTGCCAGTAGGAAGAATTTGCTTAACCATCGCTCCCAGCGTGTCCACATGCGCTGCAAGTACGCGCGTTCTCTCTGATTCTCCCGGTACCATGACGGATAATCCGCCCTTCATCGTACGCACAAAATACATGCCAATTTCCTCAAGGATTTTTTCGCAATACTGAATGGCATTCTCTGTGTACCCTGTCGGGCTAGGAATCGACACCAGATTCATAATATGCTCTAACGCTACATTTACTGCATCCATTGGATGGCTCCTCTCCCACCGATTATCCTGATGATTGTATCATGATCGGATCGACCATTGCAGATATCGCTGAACCGCTTCTGCGATCGCGCGCGCCATTCTGTCTCTGTATGAGGCATCAAGTAACCGTAACGCATCGGTATCATTGGTGACAAATCCCATCTCTGCTAGCACTCCCGGGCAAGGAGCATGCCTGATCAAAAAAAGGTTCTTCCTTCCCACAGGACGTTGTGTGGACATCGCCACCTGGTTAAGCGCCGATTGCACTTCAGTAGCCAGTTCCTTTCCTTTTTCAGATTCAACTGCATAAAATACGAGCGGACCCTTATCCTTCGGTTGCGTCGAACTGTTGACGTGGATGCTGATAAAAAGAGCAGGACTTTCCTTTCGAATCATGACCAACCGGTTTTGCAAATCGCGTTTATGTCTGCTCTGAATGGGTGAAGGATAAGCAGAAGACAGATCGGTATCGCTTTCTCTCGTCAATTTGACTACAAATCCTTCTTTTTGCAACCAGTCTCTGGTTCTTAAGGAGATGTCAAGGTTCAAATTCTTCTCAAGGAGCTGCCCCCTCCCCGTGCCTCCGTCAATGCCCCCATGTCCCGGATCCACAAGAATCAGTGTCGAGTTCGCGTTAGCATTTAAGGAAAAGGAAAATAATACAATCAGTGATACCATGAGTAAAACGATGATTTTCTTCACAGAAATTTCCTCCTGGCGCGTATTTACTTCTTAACGTTCGCGCCAATAGACAATTTCATTCGCAAAAGCTCAATCAGTCCGGAACCTGTCACACGGCCAAGAGCTTCTGCATTCGCCCTGTTCGTTTTTGAACCCGTGGCCGAGATGGAAGTCCCTTCGACTAAAGGCTTTCTCACCGCAAGCGGGGCTGGTGCACCGATATCCGCAAGGATCTCCCGAGCCGTTTTTTCTCCGCTGCGTTTGATGATGACGGCCAGGTCCCCTATCGTTTCTGCCATGATTCCTGCCGAGCGCCTGTCATGGATAAACGCATGAAACCATTCCGAGTCCTGAAAATGAATGAGCATGGCATCCCAAAGTACGGCCCTATTATAGGAACCCACCCAGTCGCGGATGGTCTTTAGCACACTGGGTGCCACTTGTGTCTCACTAATCATTTCCATCACATTGGCAATGTCCTCATACGTCCAGCCACGGTCGCAAAGCTGCAGAATCCGCTCTTTATTCAATTGGTAATTGGACATCAGATCCGCCCGCTTTAATTCCCCCAATTGACCCGCTAAAAAGTGCAACGCCAGTGGCGCTTCTTCTGGCACCAGCAACTCCAGATTAGGCTGTACGTAAAGTTTTTTTGGTTCAACCGACGGCCATTTAGAAATTCGCACCACTAGTCCGGACGTTTCGCTGATACCATAATCGATGATTCCAGTAGCTGAGGCGACGATGACAAAATAATCAACCACATTCATCCATTCTTGGTTCGCCTTCTCAGATCCAATGGTTTCAAGCGGAGAAAACACCGCATGGATGGGCACCCATTCCCCGGGCGTTCCATTCCTGACCCAGTGCATGAGCAACTCTGCCAAATGGCTTTGCCTATCCTTTACCATACTGTTGGTGAGAGCAACCATCCATTCAAACAGCAACTCCTCGCTTATTTGCAGCCATTTTTCCACTTGTTGTCCCGAGATGGTGACTTTCCCCTCTTCCAGTCGGACCAACTGCTGGCCAACCAGCAGTTTGACCGCCATGACGATGGCACCGTGAACTCCTTCCCAAGCGCCCGCACCGTCCAGTTGCATGGTGTTGGCCGTCCGGAAAAATGACAACACCTTTGTCACTTCCCGTTTGTATATCACATTATTTTTAGTAAAACCAACCGGCTTTTTCAGCATCAAAGAAAGGAATCTGGCAGTATCGCGCGAGAACGTGATGCCAAGCTGTTGAATAATCTGAACGTCTCCAATCACTTCGGAGTGGTGAACGAAATGTTCTTCATATAAGCGTTGAATCAAAAAAGGCAGCAATTCATCTGCGAACTCAAAACTCTCACTCGCATACCAATTATGGCTTTTACCTAAAAACCCGAGTCTCTGCAATTGGAGTAGCACAAGTTCCGCTTCTTTGCGCTGATCGATGTCATCGATAAACCAGCTGTAAAGCATGCTCTTCGGAAAAAAAAGTGAGTAGCCATCCGATTGCATGCCAAAAAGAAAGAGTTGCAACCAAAGTTTTTCTCTTGTTTCAAGCCGTGCATAGGTTTTGCCAAAACCTGCTTCTGTTTGCAGATATTCCGACAGTGAAAGCATTGCTTCCTGCTTAGTCGTTGGCAGTGCCACTCCAAGCACGCTTGCCAGTTTTCGCAGTTCATCCCATCCCATGAAAGACAACACATACCAAACGCGCAACCCTAATGCACCTCTTCCACCGAAAGTTCCGGTGCATCCACAATGTCGTATTGATAGCCCTGTTCCGTCAAAAACCGCTGTCTGCTCAGGGCAAAATCCTGATCTTTTGTCTCCCTTGTCACGATCGTATAAAAATGAGCCAGTTGGCCTTCCTGCTTTGGCCGCATAATTCTTCCCAAGCGCTGCGCTTCCTCCTGCCTGGAACCATACGTCCCGGACACCTGGATAGCGACGGAAGCATCCGGCAAATCCACAGAAAAGTTAGCCACTTTGGAAACAACAAGTACGCGCGCCTCACCGCTTCGAAATTGATCGTACAACACATCTCGTTCCCTAGTCTTCATCGCGCCGGAAATCAAGGGAACGCAAAGGCGATTAGCGATACGCTCCAATTGTTCGAGGTATTGGCCGATGATGAGGACCGATTCGTTGCTGTGTCGCTTGACGAGTTCTTCCACCACGTCTTCTTTTTCCGCTGCAACCGCCGCAATGTGCGCTTTCTCCCGAAGTTCCGCTGTAGCGTAAATCCGACGCTCTAAGTCGCTCAGTTGCACACGCACCTCAGTACACACTGCAGTGGCAATCCATCCTTGACTTTCGAGGACCTTCCAAGGGACATCGTATTTTTTAGGACCGATGAGTGAAAACACTTCTTCTTCTCGGCCATCTTCCCGGATCAGCGTAGCCGTCAGTCCAAGCCGGCGTTTCGCCTGAATTTCTGCGGTAATGCGAAATACGGGAGCAGGCAATAAATGCACTTCATCATAGATAATTAATCCCCAATTGCGGTCTTGCAGCAGTGACAGATGGGGAAAATGATCCTGCCCCCGCGGCCGGTAACTCATGATTTGGTAGGTAGCAACGGTCACTGGCGCAGTGGCTTTTGATTCTCCGCTGTATTCTGCTACCTGTGAAGCATCCAGTGTGGTTTTCTCCAGAATTTCCTTCATCCATTGTCTGGCTGCCGTCACATTGGCTGCCAGGATCAAAGTCGACATTTGTAATAATTCCATGGCTTTCAGTCCGATAATGGTCTTGCCTGCTCCGCACGGCAGCGTCAATACACCAGAACCGCCAGACAAACCTCCGCCCTGATGAAATGCTTCTGCCGCCTGTATCTGATAGTCGCGAAGAGCAAACGACTTTCCGGAAGGAAGTCTTGTCTTTAGCATCAATGCCATAGGTTCCCCTTCCGCATACCCTGCCATGTCTTTCACAGGATAACCCATCTTCGTGAGCGCTACTTTAATCGTACCACGGGATAAAAGGGGGACTTCCACTTCGTTTTGAGTGATCATTTTTCGCACGAGTGGCGCAATGGACTTATGGTGAATGACTTCCTGCAAAACCAAATAATCTTTTGAACTGAGCACAAGACTGTTTTCGCCTTTATGCAGTTCGAGCAACCCATAGCGATCCATCGTCTCCACGATAAGGCGTTGAATCGTTGCCGGTACTTCATAGCGGCTAAGCGCTCGAAGTTCTCGCAAAATTTCCTGTGAGTCGTGTCCCGCTGACGCAGCGTTCCATAACGACAGAGAAGTAACCCGATACGTGTGAAAATGGTCAGGGCTTTTTTCCAGTTCAGCGAATTTGGCCAGTATGATCCTGGCCTCTTCCGTCTTCTCGTGATGCACATCTAAAAGAATCGTACCATCCATTTGTACGATCACTGGCAGGTTGTCCAAATTCGCTTCCCCTTTCATCTCGCCTATCTCCTCATCATATCATTTTGAAAAGCAAAAGACCCAACTCATCATCGTTTGAATGAGTTGGGCCAGAATATTGTCGAGAATAAAAATTACAATCTTGCCAAAATCGCTTCTGTCATTTCCTTCGTAGATAACACTTTTTCGCCAGGCCTTGCAATGTCCTTGGTGCGAGCCCCTTCTGAGAGCGCCGCTGCCACCGCTCGCTCAATGCGGCTGGCTTCCTCTGACATTTGCAGCGAATAGCGAAGCATCATCGCCGCCGATAAAATGGTCCCTACCGGATTCGCGATCCCTTGTCCTGCGATATCTGGCGCCGAACCGTGAATCGGTTCGTAAAGTCCAGACTTATCGCCAAGACTTGCCGAAGGCAACAGACCGATAGAACCTGTCAACACCGCCGCTTCATCACTGAGAATGTCGCCAAAAAGGTTTTCCGTCACTACGACATCAAAATAATGCGGTTTGGTCACCAGATACATCGCACAGGCATCGACCAGCACATGTTCCACTTGCACATCAGGATAATCGCCCTTCATCTCTTCCACGATTTCCCGCCACAAACGTGAACTGTCCAGCACGTTCGCCTTATCGACAGAAGTCAGGCGCTTACTGCGGCCTTGCGCAATCTCAAACCCACGGCGCACCACGCGTCTGATTTCAGGTTCCGTGTAGAGCATCGTATCTCTTGCGAAGCGCTCTCCTTCAGAATTCGATCCGCGCTCCCGCTCGCCAAAATAGACACCACCCGTCAATTCGCGCACAATCAGCAAGTCGACCGCACCTGCCACATCCGCTTTAAGTGGGGATGCGTCGATTAACTCTGGAAATGCCTTGACTGGCCTCAAATTAGCGTATACACCAAGCGCCTTGCGAAGCGCGAGCAACCCGCCCTCGGGACGCAGGTGACCTGGGCCCTTGTCCCACTTCGGTCCGCCAACTGCTCCAAGCAATACAGCGTCCGCGGCTAGCACGGCTTGCCTTGTCACCTCTGGAAACGGTTCGCCGGTTTCATCAATCGCCTTGCCGCCAAGGAGTTGCGAAGAAAACTGAATCGCACCTGGCTTCGTCACTTTTTCTAATACGCGAACGGCTTCACCGACAATTTCAGGGCCGATTCCGTCGCCTGGTAATAACACCACTTGATATGAAGACACTTGTTCGTTCCCTCTCTTCAAACCCTAACTCAGCAGGCCTATTTTTTAATGAAACTCATCATGGAACGCAGGGACTGACCCACTTGTTCAATTTGCAATTCCTCTTCGCGCCGTTTGATCGCCGAGAATGAAGGCCTTCCTGCTTGATTCTCAAGAATCCAGTTGCGCGCGAAGGTGCCTTGTTGAATGTCGTTCAAAAGACCTTTCATCGCCTTGCGAGTCTCGTCCGTCACGATTTTGTTCTGGGCCATATAGCCGCCGTATTCAGCCGTATCACTGATCGAGAAATTCATGCGAGAGAGTCCACCTTCGTAAATCAGGTCAACGATCAGCTTCATCTCGTGCATGCACTCAAAAAACGCTACTTCCGGCTGATAACCTGCTTCAACGAGCGTTTCAAAGCCTGCTTTAATCAAGCCTGCCAGTCCGCCGCAAAGTACCGCCTGTTCACCAAAAAGGTCGGTTTCAGTCTCTTCGCGAAATGTCGTCGTGAGCACCCCTGCTTTCGTGGCGCCGATGCCCTTTGCATAAGCAAGGGCGGTCGCCATCGCGTGGCCGCTCGCATCCTGTTCCACCGCGACAAGCGCAGGTACACCGCCACCGGACTCATACACCCGGCGTACCAGATGTCCGGGTCCTTTTGGCGCTACCATGACCACGTCGACAAATTCTGTCGGTACTACCTGACGAAAATGAATGTTAAAGCCATGGGAAAACATCAGGGTCTGTCCTTTACGAAGGTAAGGAAGGATTTCCTCACGGTAGACTTTGCCCTGGGATTCATCTGGCAACAGGATTTGCAGCACATCGGCCGTTTGCGCCGCTTCTTTGACGGAGACGACCTGGAAGCCGTCTTCTTCCGCTTGCTTTGCAGACTTTCCGGGGCGTTGCCCAATGATCACTTTGACACCGCTGTCGCGAAGGTTTTGCGCCTGCGAATGGCCTTGGCTGCCATAGCCTAGCACCGCTACTGTTTTCCCTGATAACACACTCAAGTCCGCATCATTTTCATAAAACATATCCATCCAATTCGACACTCACTTTCTCTTCTCACTGATGATTGGTAGTACAATATTTTTCGTTCACTTATACCGCCGCATCGCTCGCTTCTTCCGTTCCAGAACGAAGTAGGGCGGTCGCTCCTGTACGGGAAATTTCGATGATGCCATAAGGTCGCAACAAGCCGATCAGCGCGTCGATTTTCTCCTCATCTCCCGTAATCTGCACGGTGATCGACGAATGTCCCACATCCACCACCGAGACGCGGAAAGGATCAAGAATATGCGATATTTCCTGGCGTTTGCTGCTTTCTGCCTTGACCTTGATGAGCGCCAGTTCGCGCTTGACGATTTTTTCCTTCGACATGTCGATGACATCCAGCACGTCCACCAATTTGCCAACCTGCGTCAACACCTGCATGGCCATGGCTTCATCCCCGTGACTGACGATCGTCATACGACTGACCCCTGCTTCCTCCGCGGATCCAACGGTAATACTGGAAATATTAAAACCACGGCGGGCGAAAAGTCCTGCAATCCTCGTCAAAACACCCGGCCTGTCATTCACTAAAATGGAAAAGGTGCGTTCGATGTCCATGCTTACTCTTCACTCCATTCCAGCGTCATTTCGTGGTTGCCTTTTCCAGGGGGAACCATGGGGAATACGTTCTCTTCTTCCTTGACGACAAAATCCATGATGACTGGACCGTCATGGGCGATCGCCTGTGCAATGATAGCTTCGGCTTCCGCGGGGTTAGTGGCACGCAGTCCCAGTGCGCCGTACGCCTCTGCCACCTTGACAAAATCCGGGGAGCTGATGCGACTTTCTGCGTATCGTTTTTCATAAAAAAATTGTTGCCATTGCCGAACCATGCCAAGAAACCGGTTGTTGATGATGGCGATCTTCAAGGGAAGCCCTTGCTCCACAACCGTCTGCAGTTCCTGGATGTTCATTTGAAAACTTGCGTCTCCCGCTACACAGATGACCGTTTTTTCCGGCTCAGCTACCTGTGCGCCAAGCGCGGAAGGAAAACCAAATCCCATCGTTCCGAGTCCTCCAGAGGTCACAAATTGGCGAGGACGGGAATAAGGGTAAAACAGCGCCGCCCACATCTGATGTTGACCAACTTCGGTCGTCACAATCGCCTGACCGCCTGTGTGCTTCGCAAGCAGTTCAACGACTTGTTGAGGTTTCAAATCATCACTGGTGCCGTGATAACGCAGTGGCCATTCATTATCCCAAGCCTTGAGTTGCGCCAGCCAGTCTTTGGTATCGGGATGAAGGTGGTGCTGCAACAGCATCTCCAGCGTGTCTTTAATGTTCGCAACCACAGGGACTTCGACCTGTACGTTTTTTCCGATCTCCGCTGCATCAATATCCACGTGAACTTTTTTGGAATGGAGAGAAAACATCTGCAGTTTCCCTGTCACTCGATCATCAAAGCGTACGCCAAACGCAAGTAACAGATCACAATCCGTAATCGCCTTGTTGGCGGCATACGTGCCATGCATACCAAGCATACCGACAAACTGTTCGTCGCCTGCAGGATAGGCACCAAGTCCCATCAGTGTGGAGACCACAGGAATCTGAGTTTGTTTTGCAAATTGCCTCAATAACTCTGATGCGCCGGAGGAGATGATGCCACCGCCCACATAAAGTAGCGGTTTTTTCGCCCCGCTGATCAGTTGGGCAATGGCTTCCACTTGTTCTTTTGCTGGCGCAGTTGGAATCTTATACCCTCTTGCGGCAGGTTGAGGCAATGGTTGGTAGGTGGCCGGACCCGCAGTGATATTTTTAGGAAGGTCGATCAAAACCGGTCCTGGTCTACCTGAATTGGCAATGTAAAAGGCATCGGCCAGCACCTGCGGCAAGTCGTTGATATCGCGCACCTGATAGTTGTGCTTAGTCACTGGCATAGTGATTCCCATGATATCTGCTTCCTGGAAGGCATCTCGACCAATGCTCTCCATCGTCACTTGACCAGTCATCACCACCACAGGCGTGGAATCCATGTAGGCATCTGCGATGCCCGTCACCAGATTGGTGGCACCAGGACCTGAGGTCACCAGCACCACACCGGTTTTCCCTGTCACCCTGGCGTAACCTTCCGCCGCATGGATGGCCCCCTGCTCATGCCTGGTCAGGATGTGTCGAATAGATGAATCATAGAGTGAATCGTAAATTGGTAACACCGCGCCACCTGGATAACCGAAGATGACTTCGACGCCCGCCTCTTTTAAGAGCGTGATCAGCAGATCTGCTCCCGTTTTCACGTTCGGCGGGTTCACCTGCCCCACCGTCTGCGCCGAATCGGTCGCACCTTCACCAGCATGGACAGTATCTGTCTCTTTAATAAACTGGTTCATTATTTTCTCTCCTCTTCCCGCTCTCTTGTCTCTTTGTGAAAAATAAAACTACATAGAACATAACATCACCCTGTATTATTACAGAAAACACTACCACATTTCCCTGGTGAATGAGAATAAATATTATAAATTTTTGTTAAATTCTCCGTCCTTGCTTTCTTGCCACTTCCCGGAAGGATTTCAAGAGCCGCTGTGTAACGGGGCCTGGCTTGCCGCTGCCAATACTGCGGGCATCGACCTCCACCACAGGAATCAGTTCTGCCGCTGTGCCGGTAAGGAAGCATTCATCCGCCACATACACGTCATGACGGGTAAATGGCGTTTCCAAAAGCGGAATTCCTTCCTCTTCGCAGATGTCCATGATCGTATGACGGGTGATTCCATCCAGTGCGCCAAGGTATACAGGCGGAGTAATCACTTTGCCCTTTTTTACAATAAAAACATTGTCGCCAGAGCCTTCGCAGACATACCCCTGCGAGTTGACGGTGAGTGCCTCGAGGACACCGGCGTTGGCCGCTTCCAGCTTCACCATGATGCTGTTCAAGTAATTGAGCGACTTGATTTGTGGATTTAACGCATTGGGGCTGTTCCTGGTCGTAGCTACTGTTACAATACGCAACCCATTCTCGTAAAATTCAGCAGGGAAAAGTTGGATGTCGTCCGCAATAATCACGACATTGGCCTTTGAACAACTGCGTGGATCAAGTCCCAGATCGCCAGGTCCTCTGGATACGACGAGCCGGATATACCCGTTTTGCAACTGGTTGGCGCGGACCGTATCGAGCACTGCTTTCGCCATTTCTTCGACTTCCATCGGGATTTTAAGTAAAATCGATTTTGCCGAATCGTACAGCCGCTCCAAATGTTCGTCGAGGCGAAACACTACGCCGTCATAAATGCGGATTCCTTCAAATATTCCGTCCCCATATAAAAAACCGTGGTCAAAAACGGAGACAACGGCCTTTGCCTTAGGAACCAATTCGCCATTGAGATAGATCAACCTGTCTTCGGTTGCCATCCTATCACTCCTGTCTGATGTGTGGGAATTTACGTAAAAGGATAGCCCCGCAGCATTCAGACTTGCGTGGGATCACGCTAGCCAGAACTTGCCGCGAGGCTTTTATCCTCAAGGTGTACACCGGAAAAACCATTCCCGATGCGGTGTCGCTTGGTCCTTGCCCGCAATTGCGGCGGAACCCTAGACACCCTCCTGACGTACAAGAAATTGATTTTAAATATTATATATTGAATTTTGTGTAAGGTCAATTTAGTTTGCAAGCCTATCAAAATCCAGCTATAATGTCCATTGTAAAAAAACAATTGTTCATGTAATGTAGACACATTGATTTCACCCCAAGTCATCATCACACAGAGAGCGGGAATATTGCATGTCTGAAGACCCATATTATCTCGTTCGACGTTCCCATTTGCCAGACGTCATGCAACGAACCATTCAAGTGATGGAACTCCTGAACCAACAACCTCATCATAGCGTACTGGAAGCCGTCAGAAAGGTGGGAATATCGAGAAGCGCCTTTTATAAATACAGAGAAGCGATCAAACCTATTTATTCTGCCATCGATCAACAAATTGTGACGCTCGCGCTGACGCTGATGCATGAACGCGGTGTGTTGTCTGATGTCCTAAACCGTCTGGCCTCCAGCGGATCAAATATTTTAACCATCAACCAATCACTACCGCTTCAAGGAAAGGCTACGGTCATCATATCGGTGGAGACGAGGAACATGGAAATGGGTTTGGACGAAGCGCTTGACCATTTGCGCACACTTTCCGGTGTAGAGCAGGTGAACATCGTCGGTCAGGGATAAACCACAATAAAGGAGTGTGCGACCATGGATATCAAAATAGGACTACTCGGTTGCGGGACGGTAGGCGGAGGGGTCGTGGAACTGATCCGCATGAGGGCAGACAAAATTGCTGCCATGACCGGACTTCATCCTGTCATCACGGATGTATTGGTCCGGGACCCTGATAAAAAAAGAAATGTCACATTTGAACATGAATTGCTAACCACAAATGCCAATGACATTATCCAAAATGATGAGATCAAAGTGGTCATTGAAACCATTGGGGGAATCGAACCAGCGAAGACCATGATCCTTGCCGCGCTAAGGGCAGGTAAACACGTGATTACTGCAAACAAAGATCTAATCGCGCTCCACGGCCCGGAAATCATGGAGGTTGCGGAACAGGAAAAGCTCGACTTTTTATACGAGGCCGCAGTCGGAGGAGCCATTCCGCTCATTCGTCCATTGAAGGAGTCGCTGACTGCAAACGAAATCTCCGACTTAAAAGGCATCATCAATGGCACCACCAATTACATCCTCACCAAAATGACGGAAAGCGGTGCCAACTATGAAGAAGTTCTGCGAGAAGCACAGGAACTTGGTTACGCAGAAAGCAACCCCAGCAGCGATGTGGATGGCCTTGATGCTGCGCGCAAACTGACCATTCTCGCCTCTATCGCATTTGGCACCAAAGTGAGTCTTGACGATGTCAAAGTGGATGGCATCCGCTCGATCACGGCAGCCGATGTCGCCTATGCACACGAACTGGGGGCGGTGATCAAACTGCTCGCGGTGGGTAAAGACGATGGACACGCACTCTACCTGCAGGTGCGCCCGACGATGGTTCCAAAGGCACACCCCCTGGCACATGTGAATGATGCGTTCAATGCACTTTTTGTCCACGGTGATGCAGCGGGAGACCTGATGTTCTTTGGGCGAGGTGCAGGTTCTCTTCCTACAGCAAGCGCCATGGTCGGAGACGTCATTGAGACGCTGCGCAACATGAGCATGGCCATCCCCTCGCGCTTTCGTACAGGCCCTGTGACGACAAAAGCAGTGAAAAAAGGGTCACCGGAGCCGCTCCGTTATTACCTGCGAATGCATGCAAAGGATCGCCCCGGCGTTTTTGCCCACATTGCTACCATCTTTTCCAATGCAGAAATCAGCATGGAGACCGTGTTGCAAAAACGTGCGCATGACAACCAGGCAGAAATTGTCATCGTCACTCACGAGACTCCTTCAGGATCGATTGAATCGGCCATTCTTCAATTGAACGATTTAAATGACCTGCTCGAGATCAAAAATGTCATACCGATGGAGAAGGGAGACGCGTAATCATTGAATACTGCATACCAGGGCTTGATCGAACGTTACCGATCTTATTTGCCGGTCACTGACCGCACCCCGAATTTATCCTTGAATGAAGGTCGAACTCCACTCATTCCCGCCCTGTCGTTATCCAAGGAGTTAGGGCTTGAAGTCTACCTGAAATTTGAAGGCGCAAACCCAACCGGTTCATTTAAGGACAGAGGCATGGTGATGGCGGTAGCAAAGGCGCTTGAAGAAGGAAGCCAAGCGGTCATCTGCGCATCGACTGGCAACACGTCCGCCTCAGCTGCCGCCTATGCGGCACGCGCGGGAATTCGCGCCATCGTGCTGATTCCGGATGGCTACGTAGCACTGGGTAAACTCGCTCAGGCGCTCTTATACGGTGCAGATGTGATTTCCATTGCAGGCAACTTTGATAAGGCGCTTGAACTGGTGAGAGACATTGCTGCAACAGAAGCGGTCACGCTGGTTAATTCCGTGAATCCCTACCGTCTTGAAGGGCAGAAAACTGCCGCCTTTGAGATCTGCGACGACCTTGGCAAAGCACCTGACTACCTCGCCATTCCTGTTGGCAATGCCGGAAATATTTCTGCCTATACAAAAGGCTTTCGCGAATATCATGAGCATCATCACTCCGGCATCCCCCATATGATCGGCTTTCAAGCAGCGGGTGCCGCGCCAATCGTTCGTGGTGCCATTGTCGAAAAACCGGAAACCGTGGCCACCGCCATTCGCATCGGCAATCCCGCTAGTTGGCAATTGGCCGTAGACGCCATTCACAGCACGGACGGTTTGATCGATGCCGTGACAGACGATGAAATTCTCGATGCTCAACGCTTTTTGGCTCGCCAGGAAGGTGTGTTCGCAGAACCCGCATCAGCGGCCTCCGTGGCAGGGCTATTGAAAAAAGGCAAAGAAGGTCTGATTGCAAAAGGGTCAAAAGTCGTCTGCGTACTCACCGGCAACGGACTCAAGGATCCAGACACGGCCGTACGCAACAGCAACGCCAAATCCCTGACTGTCGATGCCAATAAAGATGCCGTTTGGCAAGCCATCATGGGAGGTCAATCGTGAATATCAGCGTATATGTGCCGGCGACCAGCGCCAACCTGGGGCCAGGATTTGATTGCATGGGCATCGCCCTGGATTTATGGAATGAAATTCACGCCGAACCTGCCTCTGAAACCACCTTTTTAATCGAAGGATTTGGTGAGGACTTTCTCCCCCGCGATGAAAGCAATCTGATCATTAGTTCCATGAGATTGGTGTTTGAACGTTTTCATGAAAAGGTGCCCCCACTTGCGATTCACATGGTGAATCGAATTCCGATTGCAGCAGGTCTCGGTTCTAGCGCGGCAGCTCTCGTCGGAGGGTTACTTTTAGCCAATCATTTGCTGGATGAACCGCTCAACAGCGCGCAGATTCTTCGCCTTGCCGTCGAAGATGAAGGACATCCTGACAATGTAGCGCCTGCATTCCTCGGCGGTGCCGTTCTCGCCTACCTGCATCCTGAAGGGGTGACTCACGTCAATCTCCCTATTCGCGACAATTTCACGTTTGTCGCAGTGACGCCGGAATTCCCACTATTGACCGAAACCGCCCGCAGTGTCCTGCCAGGCAAGGTGGACCGCGCGGATGCCATTTATAATATTGCACATGCTAGTTTTCTTACTGCGGCGCTAACCACTGGTAACATTCCGCTACTTCGCCGGTCGCTCTCAGACCGCTTACATCAAGATGCAAGGAAATCACTGATTCCCGGATTTGACGATGTGGTGACGAGTGCAAAAAAGGCGGGAGCCATCGGCACTGTGTTAAGCGGCGCTGGTCCCACTCTGTTATCGATTGTGGAAGGCGGTCCGCTTGTGGATGAGGTAGCGAACGCTATGGTGAATGGATTTCATAAAAACGGCATTTTTTCTACGGCAAGAATACTTCCGCCAGCGGGTATTGGCGCCTATACGCATGTGAAAATTCATGCACAAGATGCATAATCCCCTACGCGCTTTACCAGAAATGGAGGGAGTAGATTGCTTAAGCAATGGAAAATAGCCATGCTCGGTGCTGGAGCGATCGCTGAAGCGATGATCGATGCGTTTATTCATACGAATGTACTGTCCCCAGGACAAATTCACGTCATCAACCGATCTCGGAAAGACAAGTTACAAATGTTGCAAGACCGCTTTGGTGTTCACGCTAGCGTCAGCATAGAAGACGCAGTAAATGGGGCGGACATGATCTTGCTTTGCGTAAAGCCTAAAGATGCGGGAGAAGTGCTGAAACAGGCAGCCCAAAAAGCGCCGGATCACGCGCTTTACTTATCGGTGGCCGCAGGAAAAAGTATCGAGTGGATGACCAACATCATCGTTTCAAGCCAAGAAGAACGCGAAAAAATGGTGCGACCAAAAGTGGTGCGAACAATGCCCAATACTTCTTGCGAGATTCGTGAATCAGCCACTGCATATTCCATCAGCGACAATTGTACAGAAAGCGACATTCAGATTGTGGAGACATTACTTCGCGCAATTGGCACCGCGTACCCCATTGAAGAGAAATTACTCAATGCGGTGACCGGGCTATCCGGCAGCGGACCAGCTTATTTTTATTACATGGTGGAATCAATGATTTTGGCAGGCATGGATGTGGGGTTAGACGAAAAAACCGCCAAGTCTCTCATTACGCAAACCATATACGGTGCCGCACACATGCTGAAGTACACTGGGGAATCTCCTGAAAAACTGAGAGCAGATGTCACATCACCTGGTGGTACCACGATGGCGGGAATCGCGGCAATGGAAACTCGCCAATTTCAACAAGCAGTTCGCGATGCCGTACAAAGCGCGACCCGACGCGCAGAAGAACTTGGAGAGTAAAGACAGAGGAAAGCACTCATGCATTTTTTCATCTTCTCAGCCTCTTTATGTTAAATCAAAGTTTTGATAAACTGGTGAAGCTGAAAGAATTCAGTACCATACAAGCAATCAGCGAATTCACATAAAGAGGAGTGTAACAACTTGCAAAAATTCGTCGTATTTGTCCATGCCAAGGAAGATGAGGGGGCAAAATTTGCTCATGCGCTCATGTACGCAAATGAACTGAAAGATGCTGGCCATGAAGTTCAGCTCATTTTTGATGGTGCCAGCGTCAAAACGTTAGCCAATTTGACAGCGGATCCAGAAAAACCGGTCTATAAACTATATCAAGCTGTATCCCAGAAAGGGATTGTCCAAGGCGCCTGCGAATTTTGTTCGAACGCCATGGGAGTCAAAGACCAATTGGCCACCACTGGCCTTTTTCTATTAAATGAAGCCAACGGACACCCGAGCATCGCGGATTACGTGGCAAAAGGATTTACTCCTATCGTCATGTAAGAAATGTGTCAGATTAGCCAGGTCCTCAAACCGACCTGGCTATCCATTTTATCTGTGAAATCAGGAGGGAACTCATCGTTGATGGAATCCAGGATCACCATTCAAGTGCGCTCTACCGAAATTGATATCAACGGGCATGTGAATAACGCCAAGTACCTGGAGTACTTTGAATGGGGTCGGGAAGATCTCTACGAATGCCTGGATTTGCCTTACACTTATTTGCTGTCTCAAGACATTATCACCGTGACAGTCAACATCAACATCAACTATCGAAAAGAAGCCATCCAGAATGACCGACTCACGATCATCTCCCGTCCCGGCAAAATAGGAAACACCAGTTTTACCATGGAACAAATCATCATTCGAGAGCATGATCAGGCCGTCATCGCAGACGCCTATGTGACACTGGTCACCGTCGATGCAAAATCGCGCCAAAAGATCCCTGTACCAGGCTTAATTCGTAAGCATTATGAAAATTCAGAGTCGTAACGGCCAGGAAAAAAGCAACACGCCAAGGAGAATGACAAACGTGCCGATCCAACGCATGGGGCTCGCTGATTCATGCAAGATGGCCACGGAGAGAATCAAGCCCACCAGATAGGACAAACTTTGCAGCGGATAGACAGCACTCAAGTCTGCTCTGGATAATGCGGCAAACCAGAGCAGTGTCGCGATGACGTATAAACCGAGCCCTGCCCAGATCCACGGCGACAAAAAGACATTGAACATATTGGAAAAGGTGACCGCACCGATGCGATCCAGCCCGATTTTAAACAATAACTGCCCGATCACCAACAAAATCACGTTGAGGAGCACAAATCCATAAATCAGCACTTCAAATCCCGCCTTAATTCTAAAAATTCATAATTATACAGCAATTTTCACCTTGCAGTCCTCGCCGCGATAAGATATGGTAATGAATATTGGAACCATACCATAACTAAGGAGGCGTGTGCGCATGGAGCAAGTATTTAATTTTGAAGAAAGACTGGGAATCGAAGTCCCTTACCTCGAAAAAGACTGGCAAGAATACAGCCTGAATGAACGCACTTCCATTTTGGAAAAATGGGAACTCATGCGCGGGCGTATTCCAGCTCAGATTGCTTATTTTGAATCAGAAATTGAATCATTACAAGAAAACCTGCATCAGGAAGAAGATTGGGACAAATCGCTTCAACTGATGCAACTGGTGTCTGATTATGCCAGCCGTATTAACGATTTGAATATTTTGTTCCGAACCCAACCGGACGCTGAACCGTTTTATGAAATGGCCCAACACAGTCCCAATGACGAACACCATGCGCGGGAAAAATAAAACACTGGGTGCTGATGTAAAGAAGAGCGCGACACCGTGGATAATCCATCGGTTGCGCTCTTCTGTTTTTCATTATAGGCACATTTGCAAGATGGTCGCCACATCTTCTTTTTGCAACAACTTGTAGCCCCCGATTGCCCCGTGTTTTACAGCATGTTCCGCCATGACATCAAGATTTTCCCCGTCGATACCATAGTCGCCGAGCGACTTAGGCGCGCCGATCGAATCCCAAAATGCCCTCAGCGCATCAATACCCTCTTGTGCTACCTCGCGTTCGGACTTTCCTGCCGGATCGACGTGGAATACCCTCACCGCCATTTGATAAAAGCGCTTGGTTCCTGCATCGAGGACATACCTTGCCCAGTTGGGAAAGATGATCGCAAGACCGCCGCCATGCGGAATGTCGTAAATCGCGCTGACTTCATGCTCGATGCCATGTGTCGCCCAATCTCCGGACATCCCCATCGAAATCATGCCATTTAACGCCATGGTTCCACAGTACATGAGCGTTTCGCGAGCCTCATAATCAGCCAGGTTGGCAAGCGCCTTTGGCGCCACTTCAACGACTGTGGAGAGCACGGATTCGCATAGACGCTCCTGCAGAGGAGTGTTTGGCGTATGAGAAAAGTATTCCTCCATCACGTGCACCATCATGTCGACAATGCCGTATACTGTTTGGTCGCGAGGCACACTAAACGTGTTTTCCGGGTCACAAAACGAAAATTTAGGGAAAGTAAGCGGCGAACCCGCCCCCATCTTTTCTTTTGTTTCCCAGTTCGTGATGACCCCTCCGGAATTCATTTCAGAACCAGTCGCTGCAAGCGTTAGAATCGTTCCAAAAGGCAACGCTTCTGTCGGACGCTTACGGGTCACATAAAAATCCCAAACGTCCCCGTCATATTTCACACCAGACGAGATCGCCTTAGTGGCATCAATGACAGATCCTCCCCCGACAGCCAGCATAAAGTCGATATTTTCCTTCCGGCAAATTTCGATTCCTTTATGTACGGTGGATAGACGAGGATTCGGTTCCACTCCTGGAAGTTCAAAGATTTCCAATTCTTTATCCTCGCTCAATAAAGCGATGACGTTATCATAGAGTCCGGATTTTTTGATGCTTCCCCCACCATAAACGAGGAGGATTCGCTTGCCATTACGCTTTACCAACTTAGTAAGATGGGCTTCCATTTGCCCTTTCCCATAAAAAATATTCGTGGGATTCCAAAACGAAAATGCGTTCATTCTCTGTCACTACTCCTTTCGCCGTTCCTTACAATTTAACACGATTCCCGGCAAGGCATCCATCATGATTTAGGGTTCACTCATGCTATACTTAATGCAAAAAGTCCTCACACCAGAAGGAGATGCTATTGATGAAGATCGCTCTGCTTTCCGACATTCACGGCAACGCGGTAGCGCTTGACGCTGTGCTTCGCGATATCGAAAAAATACAAGTGGATCATCTCATGGTACTAGGCGACCTTGCCTATCGCGGTCCAGAACCAAAGCGAGTGATTTCAACCATTCAAACACTCGACTGTACCATCATTGGCGGCAATGCGGACGAATGGGTCGTGCGCGGGATCAGAGAAGGCGAAGTGCCAGACGCTTCACTCGCGAGAATGCGCGAAGAGCGAGAATGGACCGTGCGTCAACTCGTTGAAGAAGACCTGGAGTTCCTCGCCGCGCTTCCCACCACATACACGTTTTGGCTGGATGAGAAAACATCAATGCTTTTGTGCCATGCCACCCCTGCCAACCGCTTTCCGGTGATTTTGCCCGAAGCAACGGAAGAAGACTTGATTCCGCTATATTTTAACCGGGCAAAATCTGAACAGCACCTGATTGCGGTATACGGTCACATCCATCTTCCCTACATGCGGTACATCAACGGCTCTGTGCTTCTCAATACAGGAAGCGTTGGCATGCCTTTTGATAGAAACCCCATGCCCTCCTACGCGCTCGTAGAATTCTCAGAAGGGCATTTTTCCGCTTCCATTCGGCGTGTCCACTATTCCACTGAATTGGCAGTCGAGGCGTTGGAACGCGTCAATTACCCTCACGCAGATCACATTGCTGCCTGCTATATGAACGGTGTAAAACCATACTAAGCGGATTAATCAATAGAACCCGTTTTCATAAAACGCTCCGCCATCGCGTCAATTTCTTTTTTCAACTCGCTGACCAACTCATTTTCAGGGATTTTGCGGACGACTTCCCCATGGCGAAAAAGTAGTCCCTCCCCTTTTGCACCGGCAATGCCGATATCCGCTTCACGGGCTTCTCCAGGACCATTGACGGCACATCCCAGCACGGATACTTTGATCGGCGCACGAATGTTTTGCACATAAGCTTCGATTTCATTGGCGATGGCGATCAAATCAATATCGATTCTCCCGCAAGTTGGGCAAGATACCAGGGTCACCGCGTTGGCAATGATCCCAAACGTCTTTAACAATTCCTTGGCTACCTTCACTTCTTCCACCGGGTCCGCAGAGAGCGAGATGCGAATGGTGTTGCCAATCCCCATCGATAAAAGCGTCCCCAACCCCGCCGAACTTTTGATCGTACCGCTGAACAGCGTGCCAGATTCGGTAATGCCAAGATGAAGCGGATAATCAAAGCTTTCCGCCGCCAACCGATACGCTTCAATCGCAAGCGGAACGTTTGACGCCTTCATGGAGACGATGATGTCATGAAAATCAAGCTCTTCGAGAATGCGAATATGGTGAAGGGCGCTTTCCAGCATCCCTTCCGCTGTGGGGTAACCGTATTTTTCAAGTATATGGCGTTCGATGGAACCCGAATTGACGCCAATGCGGATCGGAATGCTACGCTCCTTACAGGCCTTCACCACTGCTTCCACTCGATCTCGCTTGCCAATGTTGCCTGGATTGATGCGAACCTTGTCAACGCCGTTTTCAATGGCGGCAATCGCCAATCGATAGTCAAAATGAATGTCCGCAACGAGTGGAACAGTCATGGATTTTTTGATATCACGAATGGCGCTCGCCGCTTCCATCGAATTGACGGTGACCCGGACAAGGTCGACACCCGCATCCTCCAAACGCTTGATTTGAGCGACCGTAGCTTGCACATCGGCTGTTTTGGTCGTCGTCATGCTTTGGATAAACACCTGATTGTTACCGCCTATGACCAGATTGCCAACTTTCACAGGCCGAGTATCTGTCCGCTGAAACATTCGTTTTCTCCTCTCCAATAAACGGCTGTTCTCAATGGTTTTCCCACTTCAGTATACCACGCGCTTTTCATTTCCTTTACCTTGTCAATGTGGCCATTGACGAATCAAGATGATATAACTAGAGAAGTACCTATTGGGAAAATGACTAGGAGGCCTTACGCATGTCCATCGATTCTCGTATGGAATCCCATTTACAATCACAAAGGCAGCGTCATTTGGATGAACTGCTGGGACTTTTGCGAATTCCGAGCATCAGCGCCTTGTCGATACATAAAGAGGATGTGGCCATTGCCGCAGCGTTTCTCGCTGAAGCACTGACTGCTGCAGGCATGGAAAACGTGAAAGTTTTCCCTACAGAAGGACACCCTGTAGTCTACGGAGACTATTTGCATGCGCCGGGAAAGCCCACCGTGCTTGTTTACGGTCATTATGACGTACAACCGGTCGATCCATTGAATTTATGGGATAACGGTCCTTTTGAACCTTCAATAGTAAATAATAAGATTTTTGCAAGAGGTGCCTCCGACGATAAAGGACCCACCTACCTTCACATCAAGGCCCTTGAAACCATCCTGCAGACTAATGGATCACTTCCGGTGAATGTCAAGTTCTGTATCGAAGGCGAGGAGGAAATCGGAAGTCCCCATCTTGAGCCGTTCATCGACACACATCGCGACTTGCTGAAGGCTGATGTATTGCTTATCTCCGACACCACCATTATCGGCCCCAATCAGCCTGCGATCTGCTATGGTCTAAGAGGCCTTTGCAGTTTGGAAGTCCACGTTCAGGCAGCTAAATCGGACCTTCATTCCGGACTGTTTGGAGGTGCTGTCCCCAATGCGCTGCATGCGATGACAGAACTGCTTGCCAGTCTCCACGATCATGAAGGCAAGGTGCTCGTCGAAGGTTTTTACGAGGATGTCGCCCCGCTAACGCCGGAAGAGCGAGAAGAACTGGCGAAACTCCCGCAAGACGATCAAGCTTATATGCAGAGCCTTGGGCTAAATGAACTGGTCGGTGAGCCAGGCTTTACGACCATCGAACGCACGACCGCTCGCCCCACCCTCGAATTGAATGGGGTTTACGGCGGATTTCAAGGAGAAGGTTCCAAAACCGTCATTCCGGCAGAAGCCCACGCAAAAATCACCTGCCGTCTCGTCAACAATCAGGACCCGCAGAAAATCCTTGACCAGATTGAAACCCACCTCAAATCACACGAACCAAAAGGCGTTACCGTCACTATAACGAGGCATGACCATGCAAAACCATTCATTGCAGATTACCATCAACCCGCCATTCAAACTGCGGTTGATGCCTATCAGTTTGCTTATGATGTTGAGCCTCATTTCATGAGAATGGGTGGATCAATTCCTATCGTGGAGGCGTTTGACCGACTGTTAAACCTTCCTGTCGTGCTGATGGGATTCAGCTTGCCAGACGAAAACTTCCATGCGCCCAATGAACACTTCGCCTTGGACAACTTTGACAAAGGGTTGAGAGCGCTCGTTTACTATTACACTCATTTGGAACGGGTATAAAAAAGCGCAACCATCTAAGATTGCGCCATCGTATAGCTGCCAGGCATCATGCCTGGCGGTTTTTTCCTAAAAGAGTACGCCAACCATCATGGCAATGCACATCGTCATCAGATAGATTAAAGAAAACTTGAACATCTTGGTCGCCCAAACGGTATCGTCCCCTGTCCGGAATCCGCGCAACCCCTTCACGAGCCAAACGCTACCAAGCAGAACCGCAGCCGCCAGATAGAGCAAGTTTTCTTTTCCCAGCACATACGGCAAAATGGAGACCGGAATAATCGCAGCAGTCCACAGCACTATCTGAATCTTTGTCGGCTTAAAGCCGTAGACCACAGGCAACAAGGGAATTCCTGCCGCCGCGTAGTCTTTTACACGTCGCATGCCAAGCGCCAAAAAGTGAGGCGGTTGCCAGATAAAGAGAATGGCGAACAGCACCCAGCCCATCGTGTTGACAGAACCAGTGGCTGCAGTCCATCCAATCAACGGGGGCATCGCTCCCGAAATTCCTCCGATGACTGTACTGAGCGTAGTGGTGCGTTTAGTCAATCCTGTATAGACAATCACGTAGAAAAACAGTCCCACTAGTGCCATGTAGGCAGAAGTCATCGTCGCAAAGAGACTGAGAGCGCTCACACCGATTAATCCCAGCAATAATCCCAGTGCAATGACAGACCATTCGGGGATGCGACCGTTGGGTAGAGCCCTTCCTTTTGTGCGCTCCATGTGTTGATCAATATCCCTGTCAATGTAGTTATTGAGTGCACATCCAGACATCACCACAAAACTGCTACCGACCACAGTGGCTAGTGTCAATGTGATGCCAGGGTCACCTTTTGTCGCCACAAAGAGTCCGGTAAAAGCAGTAAACATATTGGATATCGTGATACCAGGCTTGACCACTTGCAAATAATCATTAAATGTTTCTTTTAACGTCGCGCGGTTGCGAGAATGTTGCAAGACCGCTTCCGATTCGTAAGCCATGACTTGATCCATTTTTCATCACCCTTCCTATCGTTGATGGAAATTATTTTGCATTCGTCGTCAATGTGAGCGGAGAAGACGACATCGCCTTCTGGACCCTCTCTTTTTTAGGTATTTCTATTGCAATACGCGTGAGTAAAAACGCACCCAAGGCCACCATTGCGACAGCCCCCGCCCAGTGCAGCGTGTCAAGTGACAATGCCAGTTTCGTCGCGAGCGTAATAAACCCGAGCAACATCTGGTACACAATCAAGCCTCCAAGCATGAAGGAGGGAAGGACGAAAGCCTGTACTTTCAGTGCCTTCGCGATCAACCACACCACCGCGATCCCTAAGATGACACTGGTAGCGATGTGGATGCCAAGCCACGCCAATGACGCGCCATACCCCGGCATATAATGCTGATGATGACTTAAGAGATATGAGTTCTGGCCAAATAATGCCTGGCTGTCGCCGGAGTGTCGAAAATACCCGCCAATCAGCGTTTCAATAAATGTAAATATCGCAACGATGATCGCAGGCTTTCTAAGCGCAAGCGCCTGTTCCTGAATCAGGGGGCGTCCGCTTGGAGCTAAGACAGGACCACCTGACATTTGTACGCGAGCGTCCCTTTTTTCCTTTAATCCGATTGCTATCAGCGCTGTCACTGATGCCAACAGAACCATGCTGTTGGCCACATCAATCGTCGTAAAGGAACCAGGCAGAACGAGCAGCACGATGATGGCTCCAAATGCAATTTGCGTGCCCAAAAAGAAAATAGAGGCGATGCCAAGCCATCTTGCCAATCTGTCCTTACGCTTACGCCATGTTCGCCAAGCATTATAGATCAGCAAAATTGTTGTCAAAAATGTGACGAGACGGTGAACATATTCTACGAGTACAGGTCCGTTCAGGGGTGGAATGATCGAATTTCCGCAGAGTGGCCAATTGGGACATGCCAATACTGCATTCATGCCTACCACTAACGATCCGAGAATCGTTAATGAATATAGAAATATAGCTGTAATGAGGGACCATTTATACCCCATCACCAACACCTCCAAAGCAACTGCGTCAAAACTGGTTATCTATGACTAGTTCAAAACTACCTTTTTACTAGTACAAATATACCACTTTTGAACACGGTTTCGTCAAGGGTAAGTTGGAAAAGAGGTGAATTTTAGTAAAGTGGATTCCATTCTTTAAGATTTCTTTGGATTTTTAAGCGATGAGTCGCTTCCATCAGGTGGTTGGCGATCATGACACTCATGGGTATGTCGCTTTCATTAAGCGGATGAAATGCATTCAACAACGAAATAAAATGATGAGGATTTGCCCAGCGCTGATCTTCCGTGATGGTCAATAAGTCGCTAACTGATTGAATATTTATTTCGGGCATCCAGGCGGGGGGAGAAATCAAAAGTTTTTTTTCTGCAAGATAGATGGTCTCTACCAGTTTTATACGTGAATAATCGGAAGGAAAAAGATTGATAAAAGCACTGACTGCCACCACTCCTTTGGCACGGCGTTGCGCAATGCCAGCAATCTTGATCCCATCCAGCGACAAGTCGAAGCGACCCGGACAATAGCTACCGACCACTTCTCCGATTTTTACTTTGCCATAATCCGAAAGAGCATGAACAATCCAGTTTGCAAGCTCCTCAAATGCATGGTCAAGTGATGGTTCCTCAGGCAAGATCAAGGTGAGATTCAGCACGCCAGAATCCACAGGAATGGACAGTCCGCCAAATGGCCGCACCAGAACGTAGAATTTTTGTTGTTGAAGCGAGTTCACTGTGTCATCCCATACGGAAAGCGAGGCATCCCTTGATCCCGCGAGAAATCCCCGTCGGTGACGCCATGCGTGAAGCAGCCTTACATGTTCATCGCGACTGTAAAGCATCAATGCTTCCTGATCTAGAAACGCCTGTAATAAACTTTCTTGATAATCGTAAAGTCCAGTGAAACAAGTGGTATTCATGCTATTTACGAACGTGTCCGTCTCCTCGAATCAAATACTTGTAACTCGTGATTTCCCTTAGTCCCATAGGGCCACGCGCGTGCAATTTCTGCGTAGAAATGCCAATTTCTGCTCCAAAGCCAAATTCAAAGCCATCGGTAAACCTCGTCGAAGCGTTATGGTAGACGGCTGCTGCATCGACATAGCGAAAAAATTGAGCAGCCCGCTGTTCGTCTTCCGTGACGATCGCTTCCGAATGTCGCGTGCCGTATTTTTGAATATGCTTAATGCCTTCCTCAAAGCTCGACACCACTTTGACCGCAATGATGTAATCCAAAAACTCAGTAGCATAATCGCTGTCCGACGCTGAGCAAACCTGTCCATAGCCGGAATAAGCAGGCATTGCAATCTCAAAACCGTGATTTTTTAAGATATCCACGCTTTTTTCACAGGCGCGTACTTCCACCCGCTCATCGATGAGCGCCTGCACTGCGGAAGGCAACCATTTTTGTGCGATATCGCGGTGTACAAGCAACGTCTCTGCCGCGTTGCAAACAGAGGGGCGCTGCACTTTCGCGTTCAACACAATGTCGATTGCTTTTTTTTCATCTGCAAATTCATCCACATAGACGTGACAATTCCCCACACCGGTTTCAATCACCGGCACATACGCATTTTGCGTCACGTGACTGATAAGCCCTGCCCCGCCTCTGGGAATGACGAGGTCGATCATCCCTTTTGCTTTAATCAATACATCAACAGATTCGCGTTCTGTGCGTTCTACTAATTGCACGGAATATTCCGGCAAGCCGGACTGCGACAGTCCTTTTTGGATCACCGCCACGAGCGCTTGGTTGGAATGAAGCGCCTCTTTGCCACCGCGCAGTACCGCCGCGTTGCCTGTTTTGATCGTCAATGCAGCTGCGTCCATCGTCACATTGGGCCGGGACTCATAAATCATGGCAATGACGCCCATCGGAACGCGGACTTTTTGAAGTTGTAACCCATCCTCCCGCTCCCAGGATTCTATCACTTCTCCAATCGGATCTGGCAAATTGGCCACTTCGCGTATTCCCTGTGCCATTTGCCTGATGCGTTCCTCTGTAAGCCGCAACCGGTCAAGTTTGCCTTCTCCCATGCCGTGTATTCTAGCTTCCTGAATATCAGTGGCATTCGCCTTCAAAATGATTGCCGAATCCTCGTCTAACAGATCGGCAATCGTCATCAGTGCAGCGTTCTTTTGTTCATGATTCAAAACGCCTAATTCTGACGCTGCCTTTTTGGCTTTCATCGCCAATTGATCAATGTAAGTTTTCAAATCGTTGATGGTTTTCTCCCCCGATCAGTGAACTTGTCAACACCAACTGATTGCGATGCACTACTTCCTGCATATTTCGCATCGATTCTCCCTGTTGGCTCCTTTGAATTAATAAGCGTAAATCCCATGCAGAAAAATTGCATACTCCTTTGCCAATTTCCTGCTTGTTTTCACTTTCGATGAGGACGATCGATCCTTCCTGAAAATCCCCCTGAACGGACAGGATTCCTGGCAGCAGCAAGCTTCCATTCCCACGCAATAATGCATCTGCCGCCCCTGCATCCACCATTACTTGTCCTTCTGTTCTCGTCCCGAACATCATCCATGATTTTTTTGCTGTCAATTCTCCGGACTTCGCGTGAAACCAGGTACCCACTTTTTCCCTATGTACGATGCGTTCCAGCACATCCTTCGATTCACTTGACGCGAGAGCCACATCAATGCCCGAACCCGTAGCGATTTTGGCAGCGGTGATTTTGGTCCGCATCCCTCCGGTCCCCCGATCGCTTCCTTGCCCGCCGGCCATCTGTTCGATCGCATCATCAATATTCCAGACATCGTCGATTTTGGAGGCATTTGCATTGATTCTGGGATTGACAGTATAGAGCCCGTCTACATCTGTCAGCAGGATGAGTAGATCTGCGTCTGCCACCATGGCGACAAAACTGCTCAGCGTATCATTGTCTCCAAAGCGTATTTCTTCGACGGCAACGGTGTCGTTTTCGTTGATGATGGGAATCACGCCGAAGTGTAAAAGCGTCTCCATCGTATTGCGAATATTCACAAATCGCTTGCGATCTTCAATATCCGCTTTCGTTAAAAGAAGTTGCGCGATGTCGATTCCTCTTTTACTGAATGACTGTTGGTAGGCGTGAATAAGAAGCCCTTGCCCCACTGCCGCCGCACCCTGCTTTTCAGGCATGGTGCTTTCTTTGCGGCGCCAACCAAGTTGCGCCATGCCAAGCGCCACAGCACCTGATGAAACGACGATAAGTTGGACGTTTTCCTCTTGATAAAGCCTTGTCATCTGATCGATATAAGATTCCAGTTTTGCTATGGACAATTGGCCGTTAGCTTCGGTAATACTGCTTGAGCCAATTTTCACCACAACACGCATGCGCTGGCTTTTCATTTTACAATCACCGCTAAGATAAAGAGCAGCCAGGAGATAATCCAGGACAAGCCGCCAATCGGTGTGATCGCTCCAAGCGCCCGTTTCCCAGTAAGCGTTAACGCATAAAGGCTACCGGAAAAAAGAATCACGCCAAGTACCATCAAGACCGCGGAGATCGTCAACAACGTGTTCCCGGGAAAGATTGCGGCGTAAATCCCCAGGGCTAGAATCCCAAGCGCATGATACATTTGGTATTGAACCCCTGTCTGATATACCGCCAGTTGATCACCTGACAATTTTTTGCGCAGCGCATGCGCGCCAAATGCCCCAAGAGCCACGGCAAGAAGCGCAAACAAACTGCCAATCACAAGTAAAACCTTATCCATCTAATCCCCTTCTTTTTTCCTTCAGCATAGTCGTTATAATTGTATCATAGGTGTTCAGATACTCATCCGCGCGAATAAAGGTGGAATCTGCTGTTGATCGAGCCATTGATAAATCATTACCGAGCCATTTTTAACGATATTGCAAAGTCGCATCTGGTTCCCGATATTATACCTGAAAAGGCGACGTTTTTGTTTATCCTGGAGAGCCCTCATGTCCAGGAACTGAAATTTGGAGCGCCAGTGTCCGGAGCTTCTGGTTTATCCATGACACAGCATTTGCTTGCCAACCGGTGGAATCTTCCCATGGGACAATTGGCCATTGCCGCGCAAAAAAATGAGCTTACCGATCCTTCCCTTGACCATGTAGCCCTCATGAACGCCTGTCAAATCCCTCTGCAAAAATCTGCCTATGTAGGATCTGACGTTTTGGAGAAGTATACACAGGAATTAAGCTTGTTAGAAGAGATACGGGTGGCGAACCAAAGACTCACCTTTTCTGACGAGTCACGAGATACCATCCAACAGGTCATTGCCTTGAGCCTTAGAAAAAAACTCAAAAAACTCACTGAACGAACACTGTATGTGGTCCCTTGCGGAAGATTTGCGCAAAAATTCTCCCAGCTAGCAAATGTGACATCGCCCAACTGGGAGTGGATTGATGGAATTCCGCATCCATCGTATAACAACTGGAGCAAACCCAGTTATCGCCCTATGGTAGAGAAGCTTTGCGCTCTATTTTCGTCAACAACAACTCAAGATTCTCCGCACTAGTGGGATGTGAAAAAAGAAAACCCTGCATTTCGTCGTTATTTCTGGAATGTAGGAAATCCCTCTGTTCTTCTGTCTCCACGCCTTCTGCCACAACGCCAAGACGCAAGCTTTGCGCTAGAGTGATAATCGCCTGTATGATCGCCGCATCTTCAGGCTGTTTCATCACATCTTTGACAAAAGACTGGTCGATCTTGAGCGTATCGATAGGAAAACGCTTAATGTAATTAAGCGAAGAGTAACCCGTCCCAAAATCGTCAATCGAAATGGAGATTCCAATCGCTTTTAATGCCTGAAGTGTTTGGATGGTCATTTCGACATCCTGCGCAATGACACTTTCCGTAATCTCCAGTTCCAGCCATTCAGGGGAAAGTTGAGTCTCTTTTAGGATTCGCTCGATCGTACTGATAAAATCCTGACGCAAAAATTGGCGAAACGAGAGGTTCACTGCCATCCGAATTGGCTCATAACCTTTTTCCTGCCATTCCTTAGCCTGCAAACATGCTGTTCTCAGCACCCATTCCCCGATCGGAACAATGAGACCCGTATCCTCCGCCAAAGGAATAAATTCTGAAGGTGGGATCACTCCCAAATTGTGATGCTTCCATCTAATCAGCGCTTCCACACCCACCACGCGGTTGAACCTTAAATTGACGCGCGGCTGATAGTGCAAAAAAAGTTCCTGCCGACTTAGCGCTTTGGCTAAATCTTGTTCCAGTGTCAACCGTTCCATCGAACCTGTACTCATCGCAGGATTGTACAGATGAAAGTTGTTTTTTCCTCGATCTTTCGCGCGATACATAGCCGTATCCGCATTTCTCATCAACGTTTCCGCATCTTCACCGTCAAAAGGATAGACACTAACCCCAATGCTTGCCGTCACTCTGAATTCGCGCCCGTCAATCGCAAGGGGCTCTGCGATCTTGATCAGCGCTTGCTCTGCTATATGATTGATATGGCTAAGATCGCTAGCCTGGACATTGGGAACTAAAATTGCAAATTCGTCTCCACCCATACGGGCAATCGTAACTTCATTCTGCAAAGCACCACGCAATTGTTCAGAAATGGCCACCAACAACTGATCGCCTACTCCATGTCCCAACGTGTCGTTAACCAGCTTAAACCGATCCAGATCCAGAATCATTACCGCCAACCAGTTCTCACGATGGTTAACCGACTGAATCGCTTCAGACAAATGGTTGATAAAAAAACTTCGATTAGGGAGTTGCGTCAATGCGTCTTCATACGCCATTCGCTCCACCAATTTGGCAATTTGCGTAGAACTTAAACTTTCGCTCGCTGTTTCGTCGATGACATTTTCATTCACACTATAAAACACGCCATTTTTCCCTGAAAAATCGTTGACAAGCAGTAAAACCTGTGCAACACGGTCTCTGCCCCAAATCGGGATTGAAAACACCCGCAAATGAACGTTAGAACCATCTTTTGCGGGTATGATCAAAAAATCCTGCTTACTTTGCAAACTTCCCAATTGACCGTCCTGTTTGCCGAGTAGATAGGCCCATTCATGCTGAAGTTTTCGCCCCAGCACGTCTTCTCCCAAGCGTTCATTCATACGTTTTGTCAAGTTTCGCGATGCCGGATTCAATCCCTCCAACGCATCTTCAAAATGCAACAGAAATACTGGGATATTGATGTACTTGAACCAGCGCCTATATCTGATCTCCGCTATATCTTTCAGATCATCTATATTGTTATTATCTTGTATATCCGTCATCAGATTACCTCTGCTTATCCGCATTCCTATGTAGAAGCTCATTTATGATGATTTTCGTCCAGTAAGCTTTCATAAAAACGTTGACCTGTTCTCGCATTATACCATACCCGTTGCTTTCTGCCAGTCGTTGGATCTACAGTAATCTCCGCTGTCGGCTCAAATCCAGGAGGAATCCTGTCCGCCGACTGCGTCGCTCTTTTTTTGCGAGTCATGCTGACATACCAAAAAAAACCTAACACAATCAGTAGTGAGACTATCACATATCCCAGAAAAAAAGCTCCCATAATCTATATTTCACTCACAATCACAGCTGTGCCATATGCAACAATTTCAGACATGGTTTGACCAATCTCACTCGAATCAAACCGCATCATCACGACGGCATTTGCACCCATTGCATGCGCATTTTCCACCAAGCGATCAACGGCAGATCGCCGAGCATCCTCCAACAACTCTGTATACTCCTTGATTTCGCCTCCCACGAGACTGCGAAGTCCAGCTACCACATTCCCACCAAGACCCCTACTTCTGACCACCACGCCAAAAGCTTGACCCAGTACTTTATCCACTTTGAACCCGGAGATATTTTCCGTGGTAACGACTAGCATGCTCGTTCTCCCCTTCATTCTAAAAAGCATAAGGTCATTGTAGCACAGAGGTTTTTATTTCTAAACCATCACTTTGAAAGCAAGCACTTGCCTTACTTGATGCGGATTTGATATGGTTAATTTATATCTCAATTCGAATCAATACCACATGACAACAGGGAGCCAATGACGATGGAATCATCAGTGAACATGACCAATTCACGCAAATGGTGGATACTCGCCAACATCTCCATTGGGACTTTCATGGCGACACTAGACGGAAGCATTGCCAATGTAGCGCTTCCCACTATTTCTGGTTCACTACATATCACTTTACAAACCGTTCAATGGGTGGTCACCGCCTATTTGTTAACCATCAGTTCCTTGTTACCGATCGTCGGGAAAATTTCGGATCTAGTCGGCAAAGGGAAAGTATATAATGTGGGTTTTATTCTTTTTTCTATCGGTTCCTTACTTTGCAGTTTATCCCCCACGATTGCGCTACTCATTTTATCGAGAATCGCGCAAGCCATTGGCGCCTCTTTACTCATGGCCAACAGCCAAGGAATCGTCGCGCAAACCTTCAGCCCCAAAGAACGGGGCAGAGCGCTTGGCATTACCGGCATGATGGTGTCACTAGGTTCACTGACCGGTCCTGCCATCGGAGGCTTTCTCATCGATGCGCTCGGTTGGCCATCGATTTTCTGGGTGAACGTTCCCATTGGCATCATTGGTTTTCTATATGCGTTATGGATATTGCCAAAAGAAAAAGGCACAAAGATTGATAAGTCATTTGACCTCTGGGGATCTGGCCTTTTTATTGTCGGGATCATCATTTTGCTCTACACCGTATCTAACGGTGAAACGTGGGGA
>JAJYOE010000037.1 GCA_021785975.1 Bacillota bacterium
AAAACGAACCGGCCAATGTTCGATTGGTCAGTAAAGTCTTTTTCCGTCGCTGTCTTCGCATCGTGAGGATGGATGCCGACTGCCGCATAAACGCCAGCGAACCGGCTCGCGAGTTCCATCGCCCGCCGCGACGATTCTTGGTCGTAGCCTGGCACAAGCAGACGAACGACGCCTGCGTCTTCTGCTCGCTGGATTAGTTCTTCCGCGTTGTCGAACAAATCCGCGTCATTCAAGTGCGTATGCGTATCAAAAATAGCCAACGTCACATTCGGCCCCCCATCCGGTTATTTTACTTTTGCGCCGACCGGTATGTCCCCGGAAACGGTGGCGAGCACCAGTTGTTCGTCGGTTGAGGCGGCAAGGATCATCCCGTGCGACTCCACACCGCGAAGTTTGACGGGTTTCAGGTTGGCGACCAGAATCACCTTTTGGCCCACTAATTGTTCTGGCTGATAGTGCTTGGCGATTCCGCTCACTACCTGCCTCGTCTCCGTACCAAGATCCAGCTGAAGTTTTAACAATTTATCCGCTTTTTCTATTTTTTCCGCGCTGACCACTTGGGCCACGCGAAGCTCTACTTTTGAAAAATCTTCAATATCGATCAGTTTCACAAGCCCTGCGTTCTCCTCTTTTGGCTTTGCTGCCTGTTCACTCTTTGGTGCGGATTTTGTACTCTTCTGCTCTGTGGTGGCAGGTTCCAGTACACCGAGCACAGCCAATTCTTTTTCCACATCCAGTCTAGGGAAAATCGGGTCCCCAGGTAAAGTCTTCAACCCTTCGGGCAATTGTCCAAATCGGCGCGCAGAATCCCACTCAGTCCACTTACCTTCATAAAGGCCCATTTGCTTCCACATTTCGGGAGAGGTTTTTGGCATAAATGGTTGAATTAACACGCTCACGATTCTTAGAACCTCAAACATCGTGTAAAGCACCGTATTCAGGCGCTCTCCGTCTCCCGCCTTGTGAAGCGCCCACGGCGCTGTTTCATCAATGTAGCGATTGCCTCGGCGAACCAGTTGCCAGATCGCGTCAAGCGCCTTGGAAAACTCTTTTTTCTCCAGTGCCTCTTCGGTTTGATCGACCACAACCGACACCAGATCCTTAAGTTCCTCTTCTAACTCCGTCAAACGGACCGGAGATGGAATCACACCATTTGCAAACTTTGTGACCATCGCGAGGGAACGGTGAAGCAGATTGCCCAGATCATTCGCCAGATCAAAATTCAATCGGTCCATAAACGACTCAAAGGTAAATACGCCGTCTTGCCCAAATGAAATTTCCCTCAGGAGGAAATACCTCAATGCGTCCGCCCCGTAACGATCAATCAGTCGGTTGGGGTCGATCACATTACCCTTGGATTTTGACATTTTGCCATCTTTCATCAGGAGCCAGCCGTGTCCCACTACCTGTTTTGGGAGGGGAAGGTCGAGCGCCATCAGGATGATCGGCCAGTAGATAGAGTGGAAGCGCACGATTTCCTTGGACATCAGATGCACATCCGCTGGCCAGTAGTGACGGAAGCGTTCCTCAAGTTCCTGGTCTCCTGACAGGTAGCCAAGCGCCGTAATGTAATTGGTGAGCGCGTCCAGCCACACGTAAATCACGTGCTTGGGATTTTCCCTGACCGGAATTCCCCAATCAAAGGTTGTGCGGGAAACACACAGATCCTCGAGTCCTGGCAAAAGAAAATTGTTGAGCATTTCATGCTTCCGTGATTCCGGCACTAAAAAATCAGGATGTTCATTGAAATACTGGATGAGCCGATCCGCGTATTTTCCCATCTTGAAAAAATAGCTCTGTTCCGTCACCCACTCCACGTCGCCGCCGCACTCAGGACATTTGCCGTCCTTCAACTGCCGTTCCGTCCAGAATGATTCATCCGGCGTACAGTACCAGCCTTCATAGTTATCTAGGTAAATATCTCCCTGCTCGAGCAGGCGAGTAAAAATTTTCTGCACCACTTCAATGTGGCGGGATTCGGTGGTGCGGATAAAATCATCATAAGAAATGTCGAGCCGCTCCCACAGTTTTTTGATGCCATCGACAATTCCGTCAATGTATTCCTGTGGGGTCTTTCCTACCGCTTCTGCCTTGCGTTGCAGCTTTTGTCCATGTTCATCCGTACCGGTCAAAAATCGCACATCGTACCCTTTCAAACGCTTGTACCGCGCGAGTGTATCGGCCACTGTGGTGGAATAGGCATGACCAATATGTAGCTTATCGTTAGGGTAATAAATGGGCGTCGTAATGTAATAAGTAGGTTTAGTCACGATCGAACCTCCAACGGCATAAGAAAAAGTCTCGCCACAATCCCAAGACGAGAGCTTTTCCCTGCTTTTCCTTTGTCGCTCATCGTATCAAGAAAGGTAGGCACTGTCAATTTTCCATTCGAATCTCCTGACCACCGGAAACAGAAGCGCAATAAACGCCAGCAAAAACGTGATCACGCCATCAATGGAGAGCAACCAACCTACCGAGACCACATTGGCAAGCGCGCCACCGATCAGCATTCCAATCGGACTGATCGCGCTGAAAAGCGTACCCAGGAAGGCGAACACCCTGCCCATCACCTCTTTTGCGATCACTTGCTGAATCAGTGAAAAGAGCGCGGTATTAGTGAGGCCGATGCCTATTCCCATCAGGAGCATCGTGATAAAATCCACGGGAATCAAATGGATCTGAGACATGATAGGGAGCATCAGGCTGGTGACGAGCATGCTGATCGTCATGATATAGCCAATTCGAACGAATTTACTAAGTGGGCCGGAGATCACTGATCCGATCAGCATCCCCACCGCAAAGATGGCGTTCATCTCACCGAGAAGCACTTGATTTTTATGTAAAATGACGGTGACAAACTGAACGAGGTACACATCAAACGGAGCAAACAAAAAGTTGATGATCGCGCCTACGGGAATGAGGATAAGCAATAGCTGAATCCCGCGAATAGCATGCCACCCTTCCCCAAGTTCGGCCTTGATGTGCTGAAAAGTAAACGGTTTTTTCTCCTTTTCCGGTTCGCTGACGCGGATCATGAACAACGTTACCGCCGAAATCAGGTAAGTCAGTGCGTTGATGGCAAATGATACGGTAACGCCCTGCCAGGCGATTAGCGCCGCACTGATGGCAGGTCCCAGAATCTGCGAGAGCGGCATCATCGCTTGACTGAGTCCATTTGCTGTCGGAAGCTGGTCTTTTTCCACCATATGAGGCAAAAGCGAGGATGCGGCAGGATTGAACAGCGTAGCGACAGCGTTGGACAAAAAAGTGACGGTGACAATTTCCCAGGGATAAAGCACCCTTAACAACGATAACAGAGTGACAACCAGTGTCAGTAACAGCCTGATGGCATCTGAATACATCATGACACGCCGTTTGCTGGAACGATCCGCAATGACCCCTGCGATCGGTCCAAACAGAATCACCGGCACCATCCACGCAAATCCCACCAGTGACATCAAAAACGCATTATTGGTCAGCACCTTCATATCCCATAACAGCGCAAAAGAATAAACACTTGCCCCGATGGCTGATAGCGTTTGGCTTGTAAACAGCGCCAAAAAATTGCGGTTGGCAAAAATCCCTGGTGATCTCAAGTGGTATCGTTCCTCTCGGTTTGATCGTTACCAGTATACTTCCGTTTCGATCAAGCCGCATGAATCAATAGGCGGAGCTCCTCTCCGCCTGAAAACGGAGAGAACGTCAACTCTTTTTCTTGAAAGGTTTTGGTGCCCTTTTCGGTCTCGGATACAGCGCATGCTGCAATTTGGTCAGCGCCCTCGCTTCAATTCGCGACACATAAGAGCGAGAGATTCCCATCATCTCCGCGATTTGATGCTGGGTCCACTCCACGCCGTCAATCAGACCATAGCGCAACTCGATGACCTTCTGTTCTCTGGCGTCCAAATACTGCAGCATTTGCCGCAATCGTTCTTCCTCAATTCGCTCGCCGACGAGTTTTTCCAGTTCATCTGTCTCGGAGCCCAGCACATCCCTTAAGGTCAAATCATTGCCTTCCTTATCGGTGCCTATCGACTCATCCATAGAAACATCGCGATTCGACTTTTTTCGTGACCGCAGGTGCATCAACATCTCATTTTCAATACACCTGGCGGCATAGGTGGCAAATTTCGTGCCGGCATCAGACCGAAAACTCTTCACTGCTTTGATGAGTCCAATCGTTCCAAGTGAAATCAAATCATCCTCATCGACACCGGAATCTCTATATTTTTTTGCAATATAAGCCACTAATCTCAAATTGTGTTCGACAAGCTTTTGATAAGCTTCTTCACTGCCTTCCTTCAATCCTTCAAGGCATGCCTTTTCTTCCGATTCACCCAAGGGCTGTGGAAAAACCTGATTCTTAACATAGGAAGCGAGTGCAATGGATTCTTGGGCAAAGTAAGCGAAAAAGGCTAACATGGCAGGCAAACTTCGTCACTCCCATACGCATGATCAAAGCATGCTATGCGCGCAACGATTATAACGTGACGATTTGAAAAAAACTCCCATAAACGTCACGAGCGCTATTGCGAAACGCTTGAAAAGGTGGTAGACTTTCACTAGTAAATTTGTGGGTTTACCTTAATAGAAAATGCACGAAAATTGTAGAATGACGATTTTAGCGGGTTATATTAAGGCAAACACAAATTCTGTTGTACTAACATTACTTTTCTATTTGTTTCAAAAATACCTATCATTTTAAGGAGGCAATATCTATATGATGAAATCCACCGGCATTGTCCGTAAAGTTGACGAACTCGGGCGGGTAGTCATACCGATTGAACTTCGACGCACGCTCGGTATCGGCGAAAAAGACGCCCTTGAAATCTACGTCGACGGCGACAGAATCGTGCTGAAAAAGTACGAACCTGCTTGCATTTTCTGCGGACAAGCGGATCAAATCATTCATTTCAAAGGCAAAAACATTTGCCCGTCTTGCATAGAGGAAATGGGCCACGCTCACTGATCGCCTTGATCTTTGACGTCTAATAACGCTTGATAGACAACCCGCCGCGACAAGCTGCGGGTTTTTGCTACTTCTTTCATTGCCTCTTTTTTATTCATCCCATTGTCTATGTAATTTTGGACCAATTGAACAATGTCTTCAGTACTCATGGCTGCATTTTCTTCTATCATCGTATCTGCTGGCAGGGCTCCTGCCACCATCAGCACAAATTCTCCACGAAGCAGCGTCTCCTCCGCCATTTGATCGTAGTCGCGCAAATTTCCCCGATAGTAGGTTTCATGTACTTTGGTGAGTTCCTTGACGATGACGAGTTCCCTGTCTCCAAAAACGCTTTGCAGGGCTGCCAATGTATCGCGAAGCCGGTGAGGCGCCTCATAAAAAACAAGCGTCCCCTCATACTTTAATAATCGCATCAGCACTTGTCGGCGCTCCTTTTTAGGAACAGGCAGGAAGCCCACAAACGCAAAATACTTGACCGGCAATCCCGACCCCACCAGTGCGGTGATAAAGGCGCTGGGTCCCGGCAGCACCTCGACTCTGAATCCCCACCGGGTAAGATCGCGGGTGAGAAGTTCACCAGGGTCCGAGACACCGGGCATTCCCGCATCAGAAACAAGCGCACCGGAGAGACCACTCGCCAGCAAAGACTGAATCTTTTCACCCGCTTGCTTCAGGTTATGCTGGTGATAGGAAAAAATTTGCTTGGGGTGGATATCATAATGAGTTAACAACTTACGCGTATGTCGGGTGTCTTCCGCAGCAATAAAAGACACCTCGCGAAGAATGCGGATGCCCCGAAGCGTCATGTCTTCCAGGTTACCGATAGGTGTCGGTACGATATAAAGCGTTCCCGCTACTTGATTCACGTTCTCTGCAAACTTTCCAGACAGAAGAGACAATCCCCTTTGCGAAAACTTCCATAGTTAATGTTACAAATATGAAATCCGTCTTCATATAAATCGCGCAAGTATTTTTTGGCTTCACCCGGCGCAACCTGTTCCTCTTCGCCAAATCCGACTCTGTCACGCAAATTTGCGTTTTCCACCATCAAATTTTGATTTTCTTCCAGAAGTTCACTCAAAAGTAGTTTCATTGCTCCGATTTCCTGATAAAATTGCCCAATCTGATCCTGAAGCAGTTCGACTCTTTGAAACAGTTCCTGTTTATCGACCAAGCCCCTCATCCCTTCTTGAGGCATTGATTAAATAAGTTTCCCAAGCCAGTTGCGCATTCACGTGACTTTGTAACTGTCTTCGTACCTGAAACGCCCCCATGGTCAACTCAGCATAACGGTGAATGGTCGACGAATCGGTGGCAGTCTCTGCCTGATGGTGCAAATAACGAATCAACATGTCTGCGAAGGCAACGGTCTGAATCGCATTGAAACTCCATTTCACCCATTTTTCAGAAACCAAATGCCAGCCGGATCGCGCACCAGAATAGGCGGTTTCGCCAAACTCACGAACCAATTCCTCTAGCTCTGTCCATTTTTCTTCCTTATCAAAAGAGAATACCTCATTTTCCTGAATATTTCCTGAATTAATCAGTGTATCATCCATCATTCGCAATAATTGAACCCTGGACCGCAAGGTGGCTAAAAGAGAAGACGGAGCAGGAGTCAAAAGCAAAAACAACCGTCCAGCGCTTGGTTCTTCGACCCATTTGAGGATCGAATTCGCAGCTTCTATCGTTAATTTATGTACATCTTCCATCACAAAGAGATGCAATACTCCGCTGAATGATTTGAGGGTATCAGATTGGATGGCGGCACGCATTTGCTGTATTTTCATGCTGGCCCCGTCAGGAACTAGCCAATCCAAATTCGGGTGATTGCCGCTTCTGATTTGCATACAAGATGAACATTCTCCACAAGCTAACCCGTTTTGAGGACGCTCACAGAGAAGGACCTCTGCAGCTAACCTGGCGAATTCCTTCAAGCTTTGCGTATTCTCAGCAACGCATAAGTAGGCATGTGCCAGGCGATCATCCTGATGCCACTTGTGCAATTGCTTTGCCCCTTCAATGGCGTTCGTACCATCCACCTCATTGTTGTCACATCGACGTTTTCAAGTCTGTAGGCTGATCAATAAACCTTTTACCTCACCAACAATTTTCAAGAGTTGCAACGGTTCTTTTTGATCGGTGATCGCCAAGTCTAGTAAATCAATCAACTGCCGGTCGATCTCCTGCACCACGGCATACATTTTTTGCCTGCCAAAACGATCAGTAGAAGTCTGTGAGGAGACCACAAGACTCCCCTTCACTAGAATATCCAGGTATTTCTTTACAGCTTGACGATAAGCATAAGCGGCATCCAGAGATTGGGAGGCCACCAACACTTCTCCTTTTTGATTTACTTCCTGCAACAACCGATCCAGCTCGGCCTTTTGCTGATCAGTCCCTGCCTCCTCTAGTAACACTTGAAAAAGGTCCGCATCGTGAGCCTTGCCTGAATCTGATTTATTGACGCGTTCTGCTTTCACACTTTGACTGCCATAACGGTTGATTTTCACTGTCCATTCCCCCGGGCCAGCCTAAAAGTGCTCATACCTGTCCACAGGAACGACAAATACTGTGGCCCCGCCCACTTGAACAGATACCGGATAAGACACATAGGACTCCACTTGATTGCCAAGCGGCGCATTAGGCGTGACAAATTGTTCCCTTGACCGGCAACTATCCGCGATGATTTGAAGCAGTTGATCAAGCCGCTCATCTTCTATTCCTATTAAAAATGTGGTGTTCCCAGCTCGCAAAAAACCTCCGGTCGTCGCCAACTTGGTGGCTCGTATTTCCGCCTTGATCAACTGCTCTGTCATCTTTGCCGCGTCTTTATCCTGCACAATGGCAATGACTAACCGCATATTTGGTGACCTCCCAGTCCATCATAATTGGGTGATGGATTGCCAAATGCGTTCTGTCAGTTCTTCTGTTGAGCTGTTCCCATCCACCCACAAATACCGCTCCGGTTCTTGTTCATATAAAGATCTCAGCCCTTGTCTCACTCGCTCGTAAAAAGGGGTGCCCCTTTGCTCGATCCGATCCTTGTTCTGTTGTAACATCGCTTTTCGCTGTCCGATCCTCTGTTCTGCCACACTGACATCCAGATCAATGATGATCGTCAAATCTGGAATCCATCCTGCAACTGCAGGTTCATTGACCATTTTCACCAGTTGCGGCGTCAGCCCTTCCGGTTGAAGGCCATATCCCTGATAGGCGATGCTCGCATCGACATAACGATCGCAGATGACGCTGATTCCTTTGTTCAGTGCAGGCGCAATCACCTGACGAACGTGTTCCGCGCGGGACGCGGCATAGAGAAACATCTCCGTATAGGAGTTCATCTTCACTTCCGGGTTCAACAACATCGACCGAATGGCGTCACCTACTGGTGTTCCTCCCGGTTCACGGGTGGCAATGCAAGGTTTGCCTGCTGCTAAAAAACGCTCATGCAATTTTTGAACCTGAGTGGTTTTCCCCGAACCGTCAATCCCTTCAATGGTGATGAAAACCGCCTGGCTATTCCATATTTTGCTAATTTTATTCATTCGACTAGAAACCATGCCCGCCCTTCCTCCGCGTTTGCGAGTCCGTCTACGCGAAGCCCGTATGCCACACACTTTTTGATGTATTGTATCATATTTATCGTATACTCCTCACCGGGGAGAAGCAATGGAATCCCCGGGGGATAAAGAGTAATAGCTCGAGCGGCGCGCTTACCCGGCAACTCGGCGAAGGGAGCCTCCTCTTTTATTTTTGTATGTAAATCCCATGATAAAACAGAAGAATAGCGCGGCAGTTCCTGTGCCCATGATGATAGGTTGGCCGTTGCGGCTACTCGCGATTTCTCACAAAACACCTGGTCGAGGACGCGAATCACTCTTTCCAGATCCCGTTTTGAATTCGCATAGGACCAAACGAGCAATACGTGCGTATTATCATACAACTCGATAAAAACACCTGATTGCATGAAGGCGTTTGCCAACTCTTCTCCCGGCACTCCCCATCTTGCAGACCATACCGTCCACTTGAAAGGATCGCATACCAAGCCTTCGAATCCACCATTAATCAGCCCAGGAAAGGAGTCATCCAGACGCTTTTTTCCACCCTGCAAATAGCTCATTGTCTGTTCGATCAGCGCTTGCCCAACAGAAACCAATTGCGCCCTCGCCGCATCAATGGATGCCAGCAATATGTACGAGGGAGAGCTTGTCTGAAATACCCGCAAATAATGACGAAGGCTTTCCATATCCACCTTTTCACCGCATACGTGTAACAGCGCGGTTTGCGTAAAAGCCGCTGTCATCTTATGTGCGCTTTGCACCACCAGATCCGCCTTAGCGCTCACTGCAGAATCAGGCAGATCCGGATGAAAGGCAAGGTGCGCACCGTGCGCCTCATCCACGATCACCATCATCCCATTGTCGTGTGCCAGTTGGACAATGGTGATCAAATCCGGCACGATGCCGTGATAAGTGGGGCTGGTGATAATCACTGCCACTGCCTCAGGATGGGCCTGAATGGCCTCCACAACATCCTCCGGACGGATCGCAGCGACTAGAGAGCCTATATGCAACGGGGTAACCGCCACCGCGTTTGCCCTTGCTAGTTCCAAGGCGTGCCAGACAGACTGATGAGCGTCACGTCCGACAATCACCGTATCTCCAGCACTAACGACACTCATTATCGCCACCAGATTGCCAACCGTGCTGCCATTTATCAGAAAAAATGCGTGATCACTTCCCCATGCAATGGCTGCCAATCGCTCTGCTTCCTTAATAACCCCATGTGGATCGTGAAGGTCGTCGAGCCCTGGAAGCTCTGTCGCATCGATTCTCGCAAGCGGTACTGCATATTTGGCAAACTCAGATGAAAGCCCACGTCCTGCTTTATGACCCGGCACATGAAGCGATGCGGTTTCGACTCCTTGGAATTTCTCCAATGCTTGTAAAAGGGGGATTTTTGAACTTTCATATAGAGTATCCATATGTCCAGTATAACGTACTACGGGATTACTCGCTCCATGCTCAGATCCTGCCACAGCAAATGCAACCGTTTCACGAAAAACCGGTAATGTTCATCTTCCGTCCCTGTAGTGACTATCTCCTGCTCACACTCATTGCAAATAAAATGCTGGAGTAAATGAATCCCTTGCGACTGTTCCACCAGCCTGCCGCATACCATGCACTCTTTTTTTAACTCTGAATCCATCAGCTAGTGTCCCTTCTTTCCGCTTTACCAATCTTTTTCACCTAGTAATTAGTATTGCTCGCTCACCAGAAACTTAAACCTATGGCACACCTAGTCTATGTACCTGAGAACGGTGCGGTGCAAACAAAAAGAGCCACCTGTTTGGCAGCTCTTTATCCTTTTTTGTGTCCATGTCACATGATGGCCTGCTATTATTTTTTGGCCGATTGTGCTTCTTTTGCCGCAACTTCGCCAAGGAAAGCGGCGGCGATCCGCAAGGACTTCTGCACAGTAGGATCTTTCAGGAAGCGCATCAAGCCGAATACGCCATAATTGGTGGTATCCTTGTCGGCTTTGACTTTTGCTGCTTTGTACACTCCGTAGTATTCGTTAAAGAGTTGCCCCAATGGAAGGGTAGCGTCAAAGACGGTTTTGATAAACAGCGGCAACAATTCTTCGTCAGTGACCATCGGCTCGACCAGGTCCACGCCTATTTCCAACCAGTTCGTGAGTTTGACGAGCATTGGCAGTTTGTCAAGCAAAGTCAGCGCCGCTTTCAATTTCTCCGCACTGAACGGCTGCGCAAGTTTTTGCGCGGTGGAAAACGCCAAATCGATGAATTCTTCATCCTTGATCATGGGTTCTACCAGGTCCACCCCAAGTTCAGCCACACTCAATAGCTTGACCGCCGTTGGCAACTTGTCAGCCATACTCATAAGCGCGCCTGCCATTCCAGGTTTCGCCAAGGCCTTCATACTGCTGAAAGCGTTATCAAGCAGTTCAGGATCTTTGACCATAGGCTCAATGAGGTCCGTCCCCATCTCAAGCACAGTGAACAATTTTGCCATCGTCGGCATTTTACTTAATACTGTAATGGTGGCTGTCTGAATCTCAGGATCATTCAGCATTCCCAACAGTACATCAATATTCTGATCTACCGTTTGTGCTTCCGCCATCTTTTCCGATCTCCTCCTCAGAAAAATAAAGTTTCAAGTCTATGGATTTTAACATTCATATAAAAAATGTGTTATTTAAATTTAACGCAAATATCACAAAATGTCCAGTAATTCATCTTTACTCGCCTTTCCATGATTATTACTGTATGTACAGACGGTCTGTGCTATACTACGCGAAGGATTATACTAAGGAGAGAACCGCATGCGCGAGGATGGCACTGGTAAATTCGGTCGTGGCGCTTCGATCATGGTCGCTTCCGTTTTTATCTCCAAATTGCTTGGCCTGCTCATCGTCGTGCCCCTTCAGAACATCATCGGCGGATATGCTTACGGTATATACAGAATCGCCTATCCTTTATATACGATTATGTTGACTTTGGCCACCATCGGATTTCCACTCGCTCTTTCCAAATCAATCAGTCAACTGTCTGCTGCAGGCAAACACAAAGAGGCGTACTCCACGTTTCGCATCATCGGGAGATACATGCTCATCTTCGGCATTCTCTCATTCCTCATCATGTGGATTGGTGCACCGCTATATTTGACGCTGACGCTTCCGCAGCACTCTGAACCACTCGAAGCAGCAGCGATTCCTGCCATTCACGCATTAGCTCCTGCATTACTGTTACTGCCCCTGATCAGCATTGAACGCGGGTATTTACAAGGATATCTGCGTCTTGAAGCATCCGGTGCCTCGCAGGTCGTTGACCAGATCGGACGCGTGGCGTTTATTCTTCTTGGCACCATTGTTGCCGCCATCGCTGGCTTCGACCCTTCTGTCAAAGCTGCCATTGCCACGTTTGGCGCGACTGTTGGCGTCATTGGCGCCTTCTTGTTGTTGCGCGTCTCTGTTCGAAAGCTACGCAGAGAAACTCTTCGCAAATCGAGATTTTCTGCTGCTGCACCTCTTAAATCCAGCGCCGTGCTTAAAAGTTTGTTCATTTATGCGTTACCTATTGCGTCCGGCACATTGGTGCTTCCCTTTTCACAGGCAATTGATGCGTTTACGATCCCCAGATTGCTTGTCGCAAACGGCGCATCCATGGTTCAAGCCATCACCGATTACGGCATCTATACTGGTGAGGCGCTGATCCTCATGCAACTTCCGCTTGCGTTTGCCAACGCCATTGGTGCCTCGATCATGCCGGCACTGACCGCATCAAGGGCGGTAGGCAACAACAAAATGACCAAAATTCGACTACAAGCCTCTTTTAAGATGATGACATTCATGACTTTCCCTGCAGCCGTTACGCTTGGCGTTTTGGCTCGCCCCATCAACATCGCGCTTTTTTCCAGCACTTCAGGAACCGTGTCCATTGCTATTGCGGGCATCATGAGTATTTTCAGTGCGCTTGAACTCGTCTCCACCTACATTTTGCAAGGCTACGACAGGTTTTATCGGCCAGTCGTCCACATGGTCATCGGCGTCATCATCAAACTGGCGTTGAATATTGTTCTTGTTCCTAAAATGGGAATCAACGGCGCGGCCATTGCCAGCACAGTCGGTTATGCCATCTCCTCCTGGCTCAACATGAGGAGTGTTCGTCGATTTTCCAACTCACCCATTAACTTCCCCAGCATGGCCTGGCGGCCATTTGCCGCCTCATTGCTCGTTGGCGCCTGGTTTTACCTACTCCTTCGCGGCTTAAAAGTATTGCAGGAATGGCAACCTGCGCTAGCTGCGACAAGAGGAGTTTCCCTGCTGATCGTCCTCATCGGACTTTTTGTCGGAGCACCTATTTACCTTTATTTCGCCTTGCGGTTTAAGGCAGTATCGGGAGATGAACTATCCAGAATCCCTGGTGTCGGCAAATACTTGGTGCGCAGGAATGCTTAAAGCACCCACTTTTGGATCGCCGCCAGCGCCACCACCCCAGGCCACCCCAAAACAGCTGTCACACCGACAGTCCCAGCGTTAACAGGAATGTGCAGTCCCGCAGTTTTTCCCAAGTAATCGGTCAGCAAAAGAACGCTGCCGCCAATGAGTAAATTGCGCAACAACCCGCCAAAGATCACCCATGGTTTTTTCATTAAAAAATAGACGAGAACGCTCAGTATTCCGATGCCAATAGCAGCCCAAATCATGGTCGGCGTCATGTCAATCCCCTTCATTTTTCTAGATTATAGCGAGGCTGTATGACCCTTACCAGTGGTACCGATCTTGCCGGAATGAGGTACGATTTCACCGCTCATCGCAACGGCCAAGTGTTTGCGGCGGGCAATCCGAAGCAGACCTTCATACCTTTTCTCCGCCGCGATCAACAAGTATATCGCATCATCGACAGCATCCGGATCCTGCGCCTGATTAAAGTGATGCAGGGCAAGTTGCCATGTTTCATACGCTTCGTCCAGATCGTGTAACAGTTGTTCGTTCTGTATCCCCTCTTGGTCGAGGTTTGACTTTCTGTACGGGTTCAGCCTGTCCCCCATCACTCACCCTCTACTTTCTCCACAAAATTAATTAGTAGAGTATAGTCAGGCGATCGCGGGTTTATGCCATTTTGCACAAAAAAAACGGCGCCTCAGATGGGTCGCCGATATTCAAACGCTCTGGCCAAAGTCATTTCATCTGCATATTCCAAATCTCCACCGACAGGCAATCCGTGTCCAAGCCGGGTGACCGCTAGTGCATCGAAGTGATGGACTAACTTCGCGACATACTGTGCGGTCGCCTCCCCTTCCATCGTAGAATCCGTGGCAATGATGAGTTCCTTTACCTCTTCATCCACCAGACGGTTCAACAACTCACGCAGATGCAACTGGTCCGGCCCGATGCCGTCTAGCGGCGAGATTACGCCGCCGAGGACATGGTAAACTCCTCGATAGCGTTGCATTCGCTCCAGGGCCACCACATCCCTCGTATCACCAACCAGACAAATCATGCTGTGATCCCGCTCGTGGTCTGCACAAATGGCACAAGGTACCTCGTCGGTCCACATCCCGCAAACAGGACATTCAGTCAGTTTCTCTTTGATGGTGGCGAGCGTTTGGATCAGTGACTGCAGTCCCTCTTCTGACATCGACAGCACATGAAAAGCAAGTCGTTGCGCCGTTTTTGGCCCCACACCTGGCAAACGGCCGAATTGCTCCATGAGATCTGCAATGGGCTTGGGGAACCCATTCATCAGAAGAGACCAGGCATGTTGAGTCCTTTGGTGTATTTACCCATGTGACTTTCTGCCAGTTCCTCCGCTTTCCCTTCTGCATCGCGCAGTGCCATGAGCATCAAATCTTCGAGCATTTCTACGTCTTCCGGGTCGACCACTTCCGGCTTAATTTTAATCTGTTGCACTTTGCGGTGACCATTCATCTCTACCTCTACCGCACCGCCGCCAGCTGTTCCTTTTACGGTCATGGTTCCGAGTTCTTCCTGAGCCCGCGCCATGTCTTCCTGCAGTTTTTTGGCTTGCTTCATCAGTTGGTTCATGTTTTTCATCCGACATCACTCCATTTCGTCGACCAATTCAATGCGATCCTCACCAAACATAGTGATCACTTGCTCCA
>JAJYOE010000007.1 GCA_021785975.1 Bacillota bacterium
GATCTCGATGCAATCACCCGAATGATGATGAAGCTAAGCGGCAGGGTGAGAAATACCACCACCGTCATGAGGGGGCTGATCGTCAGCATCATGACAATCACGCCGATAAAGGTGATCGCCGATGTAATTAATTGAGTGAGGCTTTGCTGAAGTGTATTGCTGATATTGTCAAAATCATTGATAAAGCGGCTCATGATGTCACCATGAGGGTGCGAGTCAAAATAGCGTAGCGGCAATCGAGATAGCTTCTCATTGACCTGTTTACGGATGGTGTACACCGTTTTTTGCGCCACGCCTGCCATCAAGTATTGCTGCACGAAACTGAATAAGGAACTGAAGACATAGACGACAAAAAGTAAGAACACGTCGCGAATGAGCGCCGGGAAATTCACACTGTTACCGTGATGACCTCCAAATTTGTTCATGATGCCAGAGGCTAGCACATTGGTCGCGTTCGCCAAAATTTTGGGGCTGATGATGGTGAAGACCGTGCCAAATACGGCGGCGATGAAAACGGTGAGTAACAACCATGCATGTGGCTTAAAGTAGGCAATGAGTCGATATAATGTCGCTTTGAAATTCTTCGCTTTTTGCACTGGCATGCCGATTGCGCCAGGACCTCCAAAAGGTCTGGGACCATTGCCTCTGTCCATAGGAGCCCGAGGGGACATTGCGTTTCTATTCGCTTCCATCAGGCAATTTCCTCCTCTGACAACTGGGATGTCACAATTTCGCGATAGACATTACATGTATTCATCAGTTCCTGGTGTTTTCCAATTCCCGCAATCCGGCCATCATCTAGTACGATGATCTGGTCCGCATCCATGATGGTGCTGACCCGTTGTGCGACAATCAGCACGGTAGATTGATTAGTTTCCGCTTTTAATGCTGTACGCAGCTTCGCATCGGTGGTAAAGTCGAGCGCCGAAAAACTGTCGTCAAACAGGTAAATGAGAGGACGGCGCACGATGGCTCTTGCGATCGAGAGGCGCTGTTTTTGTCCTCCAGATACGTTAGTCCCGCCTTGGGAGATGTAGGTATCCATTCCTTCTTGCATCCCATCGATAAACTCGGTCGCTTGTGCAACGTCTGCCGCATGCCTTATCTCCTCATCTGCCGCGTCCTCTTTACCATAGCGAATGTTGTCCGCAATGGTTCCCGAAAATAGCACGGCTTTTTGGGGGACATAGCCGATCATCGATCGCAACTCTTCTTGGGAAAGTTCTCGGATATCCATATGGTCAATGAGAATAGATCCGCTGCTACTATCGTAAAACCTGGGGATTAGGTTGATTAGTGTCGATTTTCCAGCGCCGGTTCCGCCGATGATCGCCGTAATTTGCCCTGGTAATGCACGAAAGCTGATCCCCTCAAGTGCAGGTTTTTCCGCTCCCGGATAGCTGAAAAATACATTGCGGAATTCTACCAATCCACTTCGCTCGGTATTTAAGACAACCCGAGAAGATTCTTGGTCGCTAATCATTGGCGTCAAATCCAGCACTTCATTGATTCTCGTCGCTGATGCGGAGGCTCTTGGGATCATAAAAAACATCATGGAGACCATCATCACCGCGAATAAAATTTGCATCACGTACTGTAAAAATGCCATCAAATTGCCAATGAGCATGGCCCCATCATTGATGCGGATGCCGCCAAACCATAGAATTGCCAGCGTAGAGAGGTTAATGATCAGCATCATGAGGGGTTGCATAGAGGCCATGATTCGGTTGACTCTGGTTGCGGTATCGGTCAAATCAAAGTTGGCCTCGTCAAAGCGATTTTTTTCATAATCGATTCGATGAAATGAACGGATGACACGGATGCCCATCAGATTTTCTCGAAGCACTCGATTGAGCCGATCAATTTTGAATTGCATGGCACGAAAGAGGGAAATTCCTTTTCTCAGCACCGCATAAATAGTGAGGGCAAGAATGGGGATAATGACGACGATTACCAGCGACAACTTTGCGTCTGTGAGTACCGCCATGATGATACCACCGATCGCCATCATTGGCGCCATGACCATCATGCGCAAGGACATATTGAAGAATTGCTGGACCTGGGTAATGTCGTTAGTGGTTCGCGTAATCAGCGAAGCTGTCCCAATCTGGTCAAATTCGTGAAGAACAAATTCTTCCACATGGGCAAATAACTTAGCGCGCAGGGTTTTGCCAAAGCCTGTCGAGATTCTGGCAGCCAGCCAACTGGCCATGATGGAAAAAAGCACTCCGGCCACGGTCACCAGCAGCATAAAACCGCCGATGCGGATAATATACGAGATGTCCACTTTGGCAATCCCGGTATCAACTATGTCAGACATCAGATTGGGAAGATAAAGGCTAGAAAGTGACTGCAAAAAAATAAACATCAGCACCAAGATGATAGAAATTCGGTAGGGTTTTAAGAGCTTGAGTAATCGGGTCATAGGTTCCCTTCTCACTAGTGGATTAATCATTTTCTAAATTATATTAAAACATGCACTGAGCAGGTAAGACCACAAAAAAAGCAATGGTTCACGAAATGTTTTTATCCATAAAAAAAGGACTGCCCTGACGTGCAAAGGTAGTCCTTGATTAGGTGAAATTTAAAGTGGTTGTCACTTATAGTTGGTGATTACCTGGCAAATATCAACTGATCAATTTGTGCAATAAAGGGTTGCGTTCTCACCCAACTTGATGCAGGCGTCTGTGCAGGATTATAAAACACCAGTGCACCTGGCACGATGTCCTCACCATTATCCAGCACGTCCTTTGCAGCCTGGATGCTGCTTGGCGATGGGGCTGAATAGATAAAACCATTGGCAACGCTGGTAAATTGGTAGTGGCCGCTATTTACCTGGAAAACTACTTGTTGTACTGTGCTACCATAACCGTCATTCATTCGGTGAAGTATGACGTCACCGACAGCGACCTGCGCCTGCAATGTTTCTCCGGTCGCTTCTGCGTTAATGACATGTTCCATCCAGTACATGTTTTGTTGCGAAATAGTCGAAGATGAAGTACTTGGCGTCGTTGCAGTCGTTGGCATTGTTCCAGGCAGTTGCAGCACGCTTCCTACGATTAAGTCGTTGGGATTGACTGACGGATTGGCAGCAACGAGTGCCTGAACCGAAACGCCAAATTCATTTGCGATGATCCACAGTGTGTCGCCAGGCTTAACGGTGACAGTCTTCATGGGGAGTTGCAAAACAGTACCGACGATCAGGTCATTGGGGTTTACTTTGGGATTGGCGGCAAGAAGCGCCTGAAGCGAAATCCCATTAGCATTTGCGATGGTCCACATGGTGTTTCCGGGCTCTACAGTGACCGCGTTACTCGCTGCTAATGCAGGCATAGCGCCTACACCAATCAGCAAAAGAGCAGTAAAGATCGAGAAATACAGCTTACGCATCGTATCATCCTTTCATTATACCCACTCGTCGGTTACACTCCCTATTTTGGTTTCGGTAAGTATAGCATGGTGAATCATCAGATAGGGAATCCAATTTATGGGTTGCGAGGATGATGCATTGGGTCGTTAAGAAAAAAAGGCAGGGGATTATTTACAAAAATAATCGTCGAACTTCTATGTTTAAATCATCAAAAATGCCACAATAAAGCATAGTGGTTTCCATCGTATCGAAGATGTCTGGTTCACGGAAAACATTTTCCTGAAAAAAATACACTTCTACCAGCTCATTGACGGGGTCAACAATCCAGTATTCCCTTACACCAGATGCTCGGTATTTTCTTAACTTGACACCTTTGTCCTTACTTGCCGTGGCCCTGCTTAACACTTCAACGATCAAATCAGGTGCGCCGACACAACCTTTTTCTAGAATTTTTGACGAATCACAAATGACTACCAAATCTGGTTCCACGTGTTCTTCGCTGTTGGCATTCCACCAAACACCAAAGGGGGCCGTGTAAACTTTGCATGGTTTATTTTTTAAATAGAGGATGAATTCACCAATCAGGTTGGTGATAATGCGCTGGTGAATTTCAAGTGGCGGTGGGGTCATGTCATAGATGATGCCATCAATTACTTCATAACGTTCGGGAAAATCCGCTGGTGAGAATTTCGTGAAATTCAAAGTAAACACCCCAGTCACCGATTAATAGTAAGCGTTGGTCAATCAACATTTATTAATAACAGTTTATCAAATCATGAAACTTTTCATAAGGGTGTCAGTTCTTTATGATGAAACAGAGGACTCAAATTAGAACGACAGACAAAGACTAGAACTAGATCATTTTGTACGAAATGGAGTGTTGTTCATGTCTGAAAGAGCTAATCGCCTTATTCATGAAAAATCACCTTACCTGCTTCAACATGCGCACAATCCTGTCGATTGGTATTCGTGGGGAGAAGAGGCGTTTGAAATAGCAACAAGGGAAAATAAGCCTATCTTTTTATCTATTGGTTATAGCACCTGTCATTGGTGCCATGTGATGGAAAGGGAATCGTTTGAAGATCAGGAAGTGGCAGATTACTTAAATCAACACTTTATTGCAATAAAAGTGGATAGGGAAGAACGCCCTGATATTGATCAAATTTACATGGATGCGTGCATGGCGTTGACTGGTCAAGGCGGGTGGCCACTTACCCTAATCCTTACGCCACAAGGAAAGCCATTTTTCGCAGGCACGTACTTTCCGAAAACCAGAAAATACGGTCACATGGGATTACTGGACTTGCTACCAAGAATTGTGGAAGTATGGAAAAACGAGCGAGAGAAAGCAGAATCGATCGGTGAACAGTTGACGAATGCGCTTCGCGATGCGAGGCAAAAAGAAAATCGCGACAAGACGCCTGACTCGTCTTTCTTTGAAGAATTGTATGAAGATTTTGCAGCTACTTTTGACAAGCATCATGGTGGGTTTGGCGAAGCGCCAAAATTCCCGTCACCGCAGAACTTGTTATTTTTACTTCGATACCACGCGAAGAATCATCACGAACAAGCGCTGAGCATGGTGTTGCGGACACTTGAAAAAATGCATCGTGGAGGGATCTATGATCATATCGGCGGTGGATTTTCCCGTTATTCGACCGATCCCAAGTGGCTCGTTCCCCATTTTGAAAAAATGTTGTATGATAATGCGCTTTTAACGCATGCATATCTGGATGCCTATCACGTGACCCAGGACCCCGTATGGGAGGGGATTGCCAGGCACATTCTCGATTATGTGTTGCGCGACATGTGTGGCGATAATGGTGCCTTTTTTGCTGCAGAAGATGCAGATTCAGAAGGGGAGGAAGGGAAATTCTATCTATTTTCCGTGACAGACATCCAGTCGATTTTGGGGGATGACGCCAAGTCGTTTATCCGTTACTTTGGCATGACGGAAACGGGGAATTTTGAAGGAAAAAACATTCTTCACCTGCAAACGATGACGAATCAAGAGTGGCACGACTGGGTATTGAAGTCAAGCGTTGCATCTCGCCATCTGGAGGAATTGGGCAAAAAAGTCTTTACCAACAGGGAAGCGCGAGTCCATCCTTTTAAGGACGATAAAGTGTTGCTTGGATGGAATGGGCTGATGATTTCGGCACTAGCAAAAGTAGCCCGTTTGACAGGGGAAAACCACTATCTTGGTGCCGCTATACGCGCAAATGACTTCTTAAATCAGCACTTGCGAGGAAGTGACGGCAGATATTATTCACGGTATCGGGATGGAGAAGCCAAGCACCTGGCCTATCTTGAGGATTATGCGTACTTTGCATGGGCACAACTGGAGTTGTACGAAACCACGATGGAGATCTCCTATCTGCAACAAGCCATTAAACTGGCTAAAGCAATAGACCAATTATTTGGTGATGAGGATCGAGGTGGTTATTTTCTAAGCGGCCATGATGCAGAAACACTGATCGCCAGAACCAAATCATGGTATGACGGGGCGCTTCCCTCTGGTAATTCCGTTGCCACCTACGTACTTGCTAAATTAGCGATGTTGACAGGGCAGGAGGACATCATCGCAGCCCGGGACAGGCAAATTTATGCAGGATATGGAGAGGCGCGTAAACACCCTTCAGGCTATGCGTTTTATGCGATGGCGCTACAATTGGTGTTGTGGCCGACAAAAGAAGTTGTCATCGCAACAAAGGAAAAAAATCAAACAGACCCATGGGTCTCTGCCATTCAGCGTAAATTTTTGCCGCAGATGAGTTTGTTGCATCGGTCATTGGATGAGGAATCGACCATCGATGCACTCGCGCCATTTACGATTGGGCAAAATCCGTTAAATGGTGAGCCTGCGGCATACGTATGCGAAAACTATGCCTGCCATACACCAGTGACAAGTTGGAGAGAGCTAGAAAACCTTCTCTAGCTTATCTCCACTACTTAAAGAATTTCGGATCCAATTTTGAACGGTTCAGCATTTCTTCAAATGATTCTTCATCTTCTTCTGGTGCAAAAAGTGCTGCAAAATCATCCTCTTCAGCGATAGGTTTCTGTTTGACTTTTTGTTTGCCAGTAGTATTTTTGCCGGTGGAAACTGATTTTGGCTTTCCTACCTGTTCTTTTAATTTCATCAAGGCAGACAGTTGATCGGTGTTCAACATTTGTCGCAGCGTTAATGGATCTTCGTCATGGTTCCCAACAACGTGTGGTTTTTTGGCTTTTTGGGTCTTGGTTCCGGAAGATGTTGGTTCGTCCAATACTTCTTGTACATTCACTTCATCCTGACGATTGCGGGAATGATGTTTCTTTTTCTTGAAATGCTTCACATCTTTGCGTTCTTCATCGAGAAACCCCGATTTGATCATTTCTTCAAGAAGTAGTTCTGGTGATGCAGTGACAATAAATATCTCCTGTACTGCCGTGGTGGTTTTGGCAAGTAATTTTAACCCATTGTCTGTGTAGTACTGAAACGTGAGAGTCTCTTTGTAGCTTTTCGAAGGGGAAATCGTGCCTGTTAAAATCGCATCTACTTCATCCAGTTCCGCAATGCTTCTCAATGTCTTACCAAAGTCACCGATAATGGTATGTAATACTTTCAATTTGCCATCACGCCGGCGCAAATCACTCATCTATAGCCCTCCGATAAAAAGGGAAACAGGAACATAGCCCTGTTTCCCAATGTAATGATTTGTGTTAATGCAATTAGAGCTTGCTGAGTACGCTGCGAACGCCATCTGCTGATTTATGCAGCGCTGTTTGCTCGTCTTCTGTCAGTTCGATTTGCATGATTTTTTCTACACCGTTTTTGCCAAGCAGAACCGGAACGCCAAGGAACAAGTCGTTCACGCCGTATTCGCCGCGAACGAGCGCTGAGCAGGGGAGAATGCGTTTTTGGTCAAGCAGCATTGCTTCCACCATTTCCACAATGGAGGCGCCAGGCGCATAGTATGCACTGCCAGTTTTAAGATAATTGACTATTTCCGCTCCGCCTTGGCGAGTGCGTTGCACAATTTTGTCCAAGGTTTCTTTGCTGAGCAGTGTTTCCACAGGAATTCCGCCAGCGTAGGTATAACGAACAAGTGGTACCATGTCATCGCCATGACCACCAAGCACGACGGCGGTAATGTCTTTCACAGACACACCGAGTTCAAGCGCGATAAAAGTGCGGAAGCGAGCACTGTCTAGCACGCCGCCAAGGCCGATTATGCGCTCAGCGGGGAACCCACTTTCCTGATAGGCCACTTGTGCCATGACGTCTGCAGGGTTGGTGACCAGCACCAGTTTGGCATTCGGGGAGCGGGGGGCGACTTCTTTTACGACCGAACGAATGACTTTAACATTTGTGTCGACAAGGTCGTCGCGGCTCATTCCGGGTTTACGGGCAATACCTGCTGTGATTACGATGACATCCGAATCGGCTGTCTCATCATAGGAATTCGCACCGATGACATTGCTGCTATAGCCAAGCACAGGCGCAGCTTCCTGCATGTCAAGCGCTTTTCCCTGCGGGACGCCTTCCACGATATCAGTGAGCACCACATCGCCAAGTTCTTTCATCGATGCATAAAGCGCCACAGAAGCGCCGACATTGCCAGCACCTACTACTGTAATTTTTGCACGTTTCAAAGGGTTGTCCACTCCTTTTCCAATACACATAATTTGGCGTTCTTGTTTCTACCCTTATAAGATTAACGAAATTACGGCATATAACGCAACCCAAATTCGAACAATAGTTGTTGCGAACTTGCGAATTTTTGCATGGAGTTATCGTCTGTAAGGGGTTAATGAAATAAATGTGTTATACTCATCATATGTTTATTAATTCGGGGTGAAGAGACTTGGATAAAGGCAAGAATAATGAACGGAAAGAGGTTTTTACGGTTTCTTCTGGCATGGAAGTCAAGCGGGTGTATGAACAATCCGATTTGGCTGACGGCGTCGATTCGCGCCTTGGTGAACCCGGCGCGTATCCGTTTACAAGAGGGGTTCAATCCACCATGTATCGCGGCAGATTCTGGACCATGCGGCAATACGCTGGTTTTGGCAGCGCCAAACAGACCAATGAGCGCTTTCGCTACCTTCTGCAACAAGGACAAACTGGTCTGTCTACCGCTTTTGATCTGCCGACGCAAATCGGGTATGATGCTGATCACCCGTTTGCGTTAGGCGAGGTGGGAAAGGTCGGTGTTTCGATCTCCTCGCTCGCTGATATGGAAGTGCTTTTTGATCAGATTCCACTTGATCAGGTCAGTACGTCAATGACGATCAATGCGCCTGCCGCCATCCTTCTTGCGATGTATATCGCCGTGGGAGAGAAGCAGGGCGTTTCCATGGATAAACTTTCAGGCACAATTCAAAATGACATTTTAAAAGAATATGTCGCTCGCGGTACATATATATTTCCTCCTGGCCCTTCGATGCGTCTGATCACCAATATATTTGAATTCTGCGCGAAAAAATTGCCGAAATTCAATACCATCAGCATTAGCGGCTATCATATTCGCGAAGCGGGGAGCACTGCAGTGCAAGAAGTGGCATTTACTTTGGCCAATGCTCGTGCGTATGTAAACGCTGCCCTTAGTGCGGGGCTTCATATTGATGAGTTTGCGCCCAGACTTTCTTTCTTCTTTAATGCGCATAATTTATTTTTTGAAGAAATCGCCAAATACAGAGCAGCTCGACGAATCTGGGCAAGAATGATGAAAGAAGAATTCGGTGCAGAGAACGCTAAGTCTTTGCAACTTCGTTTCCATACCCAAACAGGCGGGTCCACTTTGACGGCGCAGCAACCAGACAACAACATAGTTCGAGTCACGTTGCAAGCGCTTGCCGCAGTGCTTGGCGGGACGCAAAGTTTGCATACCAATTCGCGGGATGAGGCGTTGGCTCTTCCCACGGAAGATTCGGCGAGAATTGCCCTTCGCACCCAACAAATCATCGCGCACGAGAGCGGAGTGGCGGACACAGTAGATCCACTTGGTGGATCTTATTATATGGAAGCACTGACAGATACGATTGAAAAACAAGTGCTCGATTACCTGCGCGTGATTGATGAGATGGGCGGCGCAGTGAGCGCGATTGAGCAAGGGTACATGCAGCGGGAAATTCATAACGCAGCCTATGAAACTCAACGCGCGATTGAGAGAAAAGACGAGATCGTCGTGGGTGTCAATGCGTTTACCGTCGAAAATGAAAAAGTTCCGGAATTACTTCGAGTGGATGAGAGCATTGAGCGGGAAGCGAAAGCCAATCTCCTCCAATTAAAAGCCACGCGCGACCAACAAGCGGTGGAATCAACGCTAAATGCGCTGCGAAGCGCTGCCAAAGGCGATGATAATTTAATGCCTTACATCCTTGATGCCGTTCGCGTCTATGCCACACTTGGCGAGATCGCGAATGTCCTGAGAGATGAATTTGGCGAATACAAACCAGTTTAACCATTAGAAAGGGGTTGTCTCAGTGAATCGTCCAATCCGTGTCCTGATCGCCAAACCAGGACTTGATGGCCATGACCGGGGAGCACTTGTCGTGGCACAAGGTTTACGCGATGAAGGGCTAGAGGTCATCTATACAGGATTGCGCCAGACCGTTGACCAAATTATTGCTACGGCGATACAAGAAGATGTGGACTGCATTGGATTGTCTTCGTTATCAGGCGCACACATGACACTTTTTCCTGCTGTTGTGGAAGGTCTTCGCCAACGCGGCATTGATGATATCCTGATCATTGGCGGTGGTGTCATTCCTCCTGAAGATGTGTTGGAACTGAAAAAGAAGGGCTTGGCTGAGGTTTTCACTCCAGGCAGTACGATCGGAGAAATGGCGGAATTTATCCGCAATCACATCATCAAGAAAGGGGAGCTTGTTCTTTTTGAGCCACCATCTCAAGTGGATCATATCGGCATCGCAGTGGCTGATTTGGATCAGACACTTGCTTTTTACCGTGACCATCTTGGGTTTGCGGTGGTGCATGAAGAGGACATTCCTGATCAAAAGGTTCATGCCGTGTTTTTGCAAGCCGGGGAATTACATATTGAACTTTTGTTATCGACCTCCGATGACGGTCCCATTGGAAAGTTTGTGGCATCAAAAGGGCCAGGAATTCACCACATCGCGTATCGCGTAGACGATGTGGCAGCGTGGTTGGAGAGATCCCGGCTCGCCGGGCACCGCCTGATTGATGAAACACCTAGACCTGGAGGACAAAATAAGTGGATTGGGTTTATTCATCCCAAAAGCAGTCATGGGGTTCTGACAGAATACTGCCAAATCACAGATAAGGAGTAACAAAGGTGGAGAATAAATTACATGATCTGGAAGATCGTCGACAAAAAATAGAACGTGGCGGCGGAGATAAACGGATTTTGGCTCAACACGAAAAAGGCAAATACACTGCTCGCGAACGGATTGAAATGATGCTTGATCCTGGCACATTCCGCGAAATCGGAGCTTTTATTGAACATAGCGGCACCTATTTTGGCATGGAACACGTGGAGGCGCCAGCCGAAGGCGTAGTAACAGGATGGGGAAAAATAGATGGTCGAGTGGTCTATGTGTTCGCACAGGATTTCACTGTATTTGGCGGATCGCTTGGTGAAATGCATGGCAAAAAAATCGCCAACATCATGGATTTGGCGGCGCAAAACGGCGCCCCGGTGATTGGTCTGAACGATTCTGGTGGCGCTCGCATTCAGGAAGGCGTAGAATCGCTTGATGGATATGGCCATGTCTTTTATCGCAATGCCATTTACAGTGGCGTGGTACCGCAAATTTCCGTCATTATGGGACCGTGCGCCGGTGGCGCGGTGTATTCTCCTGCGATTACAGATTTTATTTTTATGGTGGAAAAAACCAGTCAAATGTTTATCACTGGTCCGAAAGTGATTGAGACGGTCACAGGGGAGGTCATTTCCTCAGAAAATTTAGGGGGGGCCAAGGTGCACTCCAGCGTCAGCGGTGTGTCTCATTTTACCGCGCCTACAGAAGAAGAAGTGTTTGCGGGCGTTCGCAGGCTGTTGTCCTTTCTTCCTCAGAATCACAAAGAGATGCCACCTCGAACTAGTCCAGATGAACAACGATCGCTCGACGAAGAAATGCTGAATCTGGTTCCTGTCGACAGTTCGAAGGTGTATGACGTGTCGCAAGTGATCAAACGAGTGGTGGACTTTGGCGATTTCCTTGAGGTCATGCCGACATTTGCGAAAAATGCGGTCGTCGGTTTTGCCCGTATGGATGGGTATCCTGTAGGAATCATTGCAAACCAGCCCAAATACATGGCGGGCGGTCTCGATATTGATTCATCAGACAAAATCGCTCGTTTTATCCGTTTTTGCGATTCTTTCAACATTCCCATCGTCACGTTTGAAGATGTGACGGGATTTATTCCAGGAGTTATGCAGGAACACCGTGGTATCATACGTCATGGAGCGAAGATTCTTTATGCCTATTCAGAAGCGGTAGTACCGAAAATCACCGTAATCCTGCGCAAGGCATATGGTGGCGCATATGTGGCGCTAAACTCCAAGTCGATCGGCGCTGACCTCGTATTGTCGTGGCCAACGGGGGAAGTGGCGGTGATGGGATCGGAAGGCGCCGCCAATATCATTTATGCGAGGGAAATTTCACAGAGTGCCAATCCAGAAGCGACTCGCGCACAAAAAATTGCGGAATACAAGGAGCGGTTTGCGAATCCTTACATTGCGGCCGCTGCAGGCATGATCGACGATGTGATCGATCCCAGGGAAACAAGGGCCAAATTGATTGACGCTTTAGAAATGCTTCGTAACAAAGAAGAAGTTCGTTTGCCGAAAAAACATGGCAATATTCCATTGTAATTTAGAGCAGGGAATACGCCTTTTAGGAGACGATGATGTTCATGAACAGCGTGATGATCGTAGATCGCGAGGGGCTTATTGCCGACTTTATGACACTGGTCTCAATTTCAAGCGAATCACGGAATGAAGCGAATGTTGCCGCTTATATCCGCGGCGTAGTAGAAGAATTAGGATACGAAATTGAAGAAGATGGCGCAGCATCAATGGTAGGCGGGAATTCTGGCAACCTGATTGTCCATGTTCCTGGTGACCCACTGAAAAAGACTGTACTGTTGATGGCTCATATGGACACTGCCGTTCCAGGACTAGGCATCACCCCAATCCGGCACGAAGACCGCATTACCAGCGATGGCAAGACAGTGCTTGGTGCCGATGACAAAGCGGGTATTGCAGGATTATTGCAACTGTTGCGTGTGCTAAAAAGAGACATTGACCATCATCCTCCCATAGAAGTGGTGTTTACCGTTTGTGAGGAAGTTGGTTTACTTGGTGCCAAAGCGCTGGATCGATCCCGTTTGATGGCGGAATATGGCTTTGTAGTGGATTCTAGCGGGCCACTAGGATTTGTCGTCACAGCAGGCCCTGCGCAAACCAAACTACATGCCAGAATCCTCGGTAAAGCTGCTCATGCAGGGCTTGCCCCTGAAAAAGGGATCAGTGCGATTGAAGTGGCAGCACATGCCATTTCCAAGATGCAACTGGGAAGGATAGATGAAGAGACTACTGCCAATATAGGTACCATTAAAGGTGGATTCGCCACTAACATCGTTTGTGACCGCGTGGAATTTCATGCAGAGGTACGCAGCCTTCAATCCACAAAACTAGCGGCTCAAGTGGCAAGTATGAACCATGCGCTAAAAGAGACTGCTGACGAATACGGGGCACAAGTGGAATTGCAGTGGACAGACAGTTATCCTGCCTTGCATATCGAGGAAAACTCATTTTTGCGAGACATCGTCCGCCATGCGATGGCAAGCATGGACTTGGTCCCTCACTTTGGGCCAACTGGTGGCGGAAGTGACGCCAATGTGATCGCGAGCAAAGGCATTCCTGTTCTCAATTTGGCCATGGGTTATCAGCAGGTGCATACGCTCGAAGAGTGGATTCGCATTGATGATCTTGTGCACGGCGCAGAATTGATTGTAGAAATTATCAGAGAATGTGCTCGTTACGCATAAATTCTCTTTGTGGAACACCCCGCATGATTACGTGCGGGGTCTATTTGTGAAAGTCTGCCGTTTAAGCCACTCGGCAAGCGTTTCCTGACTGTTGTCAGTCAAAGAGCGCAATAGGCAGCACACTTGGCTTGGTGTTCCTTTGATCACCAGCTTATTGGAATTAATATACAGATACATGCCATCACCTCATGTTCTTGGTCTATGCCAGGTGATGCTCAAATTATGAGGGAGGAATAGAAGTTGACGTCACATCTCATAGAGACGCTGGTTTCAAAACAGGAAGTATTTCGCGGAAGAATGATACATCTTCGCATTGATACGGTGACACTTCCTGATGGAAAAGAAACTACTCGCGAAGTAGTGGAACATCCGGGAGCTGTAGCAGTGGTGGCTGAAACGAGCGAAGGGAAATTGTTGCTTGTTACCCAATATCGTCATCCTATCGGGCAAATATCGATTGAAATTCCAGCCGGAAAGCTTGAACCTGGCGAACCGATTGAGGAAGCTGCTTATCGGGAACTTTTAGAAGAAACGGGATTCCGGGCAGAAACCATCACCAAGATCATGGAATTTTATTCTACACCGGGATTCTCTGATGAAATTATGCACTTGTATGCAGCTAGCGGATTGAATTTTGAGAAGTCGCAACCAGATGAAGACGAATTTATTGACTGTAAGGATTACACTAAAGAAGAAGTGTTGAACTTGATCCAATCAGGTCAGATCAAAGACGCCAAAACATTGATTGGCCTTTTTTGGTGGTTGTATGGCTCAAAAGCCAATTAAGCGTTATTATGTGGACGGTCACGTCCACATCGGTCGCTCCAGAAGCGGTTCACCTATAAAAATGGCTGCGTCCTCTAAGCTCACGATCGACAACGTGATTAGAGCAGCAAGGTATCAGAAAGGCCTGGATGGTGTGGGACTGATTGACGCCGCAACGATTCCGGTGCTTGGCGATATCAAACAAATGATTCATGAATCCCGACTTGTCGAAGTGGCAGAAGGTGGATTCCTTGCGCCAACAGAAAGTGTACTGCTCTTGCCAGGTGCAGAAGTAGAATTACAAGGTCCGGTGGGCGGCGCAGCACATTTTGGCGTATTTGTGGGTACGCTTTCTGCGCTTGAAGAACTCTCCAGGTGGCTCACTTTCAGGCAAAAAAATTCTACTTTGTCTTCACAACGCACAAATGCTTCTGCCAATGAATTGGGGGCTTTCGTTCGCGAATTGGATGGCATTTTGATCATCAATCACGCGTTTACGCCTCACAAAGGATTGTATGGAAATTGTGTCCGTCACATGTCGGAGATGATTGCAGAAGAATATGTCACCGCTGTTGAGTTGGGTTTATCCTCCGATACGAATATGGCAGACCGATTATCTGAACTTTCCTCATTCTCTTTTGTCACGAACAGCGATGCCCATTCTGTTTCTAAAATGGGCAGAGAATACCACGTGTTAGCACTGCCGGAATTGAATTTCACTGCCTACCGTGAAGCATTACGGCACCCTGAATGGCGACAAATTGCGTTAAATGTCGGACTCTGGCCTGAGATGGGGAAATATCATTTGTCCTATTGTCAAAGCTGCGGATTGCGCTTTAATGAAGCCATCCACTACTGCCCGAATTGCAACGAAACGCGGATTGTTCAAGGGGTTTGGAATCGATTAATCGCCATCGCTGATCGGGAAGAGAGCATATCGCCTGATTTTCGACCGCCCTATCTTCATCAGATACCGCTGGAATGGATTCCGGGCCTAGGTTCAAAAAAACTGGAATTACTCTTTCATCACTTTGGGTCAGAGATGAACATATTGAACGAAGTGAAGTTGGAGGATTTGGTGGAAGCGGTGGGTGAGACCCTTGCTACAGAAATCGACAAGGCTCGCCGCGGACAATTGGATTTTGCTCCTGGCGCCGGTGGATTTTATGGACAATTGCGAAATTCTTAACTTATTTGCTTGCAACGTAGGCATCGAATATACTCACATCAGGTGGTTTGTACATGTCAGGAAGACGTTTTCAAGTTATTAATGAATCTTTTGAATGTCGAGTCTGTCATCATCATGTACTGCCGCTTCGCACAGGTTGTCGAAACCATTGCCCGTTTTGTTTACATAGTGTTCATCTTGATCGTTTCCCGGGGGATCGCGCCGCGAATTGTGGGGGCACGATGGAACCTGTCGAGGTGTACCTGCATTCAAAAAAAGGCTATATGATCCGACATCGGTGCATGGATTGCGGATATGAATCGGTAAACAAACTCGCTTTGGAAGATCCTGATCAACCGGATGATCTTGATCTGGTATTGAAAATTTTCAAATCATCCGCCAAATGAAGCGGATAACTAGTAAATGGGAGGTATTTTGTTTTGATTATTGGTGTGCCTAAAGAAATTAAAGACAATGAAAATCGCGTGGCATTGACTCCTGGCGGCGCAAGAGCTTTTATCTCCAATGGGCATAAAGTGTTGGTGGAAAAAAATGCAGGGCTTGGCAGCGGATTTCACGATGAGGATTACATGGCGGCAGGCGCTGAAGTGCTAGGACAAGCATCGGAAGTATGGCAAGGCGCGGAAATGGTGATGAAGGTCAAAGAACCATTGCCCGAAGAATACGGCTATTTTCGGCAAAACCTCGTACTGTTTACCTACCTGCATTTGGCGCCTGAATTTGAACTCACAAAGGCGCTGATGGAAAGCGGTGTAGTGGCGATTGCATACGAAACCATCCAATTGCCTGATCGTTCGCTTCCTCTTTTGACTCCGATGAGTGAAGTGGCCGGCCGCATGGCGGTACAAATCGGTGCTCAATATCTGGAGAGACAGCAAGGCGGAAAAGGCATACTGCTTGGTGGAGTGCCTGGAGTGCTTCCTGGCGAAGTCGTGATTGTCGGTGGCGGCATTGTCGGAACCAATGCTGCGAAAATGGCGCTTGGAACTGGTGCGGACGTCACTATTCTCGACGTGAACCCGGATCGTCTGCGCCAGCTTGATGATCTCTTCACAGGACGTGTGAGAACACTGATGTCTAACGAATACAACATTGAACAGGCAGTTAGTAAAGCAGACCTGTTAATTGGATGTGTGCTTATTCCCGGATCTCGTGCGCCAAAATTGGTGACGGAGAGCATGGTCAAAAACATGCCTAAAGGCTCTGTGATTGTCGACGTGGCCATTGACCAGGGCGGTTCCATTGAGACGATAGACCGCGTGACGACACACAGCAATCCTACCTATGAAAAATACGGAGTCATCCATTATGCTGTTGCCAATATGCCAGGAGCGGTTCCCCGCACCTCCACGTTGGCGCTGACCAATTCAACGTTGCCTTATGCTTTGCAAATCGCCAATAAAGGATACCGTGCTGCAGTATTTGGCAGTGCAACACTTGCTAAAGGCGTCAATGTGATCAAAGGCAAAGTAACCTATGAAGCCGTGGCGAAAAGTTTGAAGCTTGATTACACGCCGCTCGAAGACGTTTTGGCATGAGTTGGACAAGGAATGCATAAAGCCTAGCAAGAGGAGGAATGCCAATGCGTAGGTTGGCAAGCATTTCAGCACTCTTGACGGCATATGCATTCTTTTTATTATTCAATCATTTTACCAGTTGGTTACTGCTTGGGGCGACCGGCCATTTATCAGCCTGGCAAATGCAACTGGCTGACTGGTGGATTGCCGGACCATAAGTAGGAGGCGAGACGATGGATCGGTACGTGGAGGATTTTATACACTTTCTTGCAGTGGAACGAGGTCTGTCTAGAAACACGCTGGCAGCCTATGAAAGGGACCTTGGCGATTGGCTGGATTACCTGGAAAGTGTCAATATTACTCATGCAAACGAAGCCGATTATCGAGTGTTTGTCAATTATCTGCAATTGGAGAGGGAGAAAGGACATAAAACCGCCACCGTATCCCGCCATTTATCTAGCATCCGATCATTTTATTCCTATTTGCAGCAAGAAGGCATCATCATTGCTGACCCGTCGCAACTAATTGATTCACCAAAGCCTGATCGACGCCTTCCTAAAGCACTCACATTACAAGAAGTGGAAATGCTACTTAGCGCGCCAGACATAAGTAAACCCTATGGTCAGAGAGACAAAGCCATGTTGGAATTGCTATATGCGACAGGTCTTCGCGTGAGTGAACTGGTGGCCCTGAATGTAGCAGACCTTAATGTGCATGCGTCCTTTTTGCGTTGTTACGGGAAGGGATCTAAAGAAAGGATTGTTCCAGTCGGACATTATGCGATGAAAGCTATGGAATTATATTTATTGCAGATTAGGCCGATTTTGGTAAATAGTTCTCTGGAGGAAGCGATTTTTGTCAATCATTCGGGGCTACGGATGACTAGGCAAGGTTTTTGGAAATTGATAAAAAAATATGCGAAAGTCGCTGGCATACGTACCCCGCTTTCTCCACATACGCTACGTCATTCTTTTGCCACTCATCTGTTGGAAAATGGCGCGGATCTTCGCTCTGTACAAGAAATGCTTGGGCACGCCGACATTGGCACTACCCAGATTTATACTCACGTGACGAAAACCCATTTGCAAAGAGCTTATGAAAACAGTCATCCACGTGCTTGAATGAAGGAAGGTGAAACCATGCATCGTCGAATAGTTTTAGTCGTACTGGATTCAGTGGGCGTTGGACAAGCGCCTGATGCTGAACAATACGGAGACAGTGGAGCCAATACAGTGGGCAATACCGCAAAAGCGGCTGGCGGCTTGCACATTCCCAATTTGGCTACGCTTGGTCTCGGAAAAGTGACTGAGATCGAAGGCGTTTCTCCCTCCACCAAGGTAAAGGGTGCCTATGGATATATGATTCCGCAATCTGCTGGAAAAGATACGACCAACGGCCACTTTGAATTTGTTGGAGTAACATTATACGATCCGCTGCCGACTTATCCTGAAGGCTTTCCTCCTGAAATTATGCATCCATTTGAACAAGCAATCGGAAGAAAGACACTTGGCAACAAGCCTGCCAGCGGAACGGAAATCATTGCGGAACTAGGCGATGAACATGTGAGGACAGGGTATCCCATTGTGTACACTTCTGCAGATAGTGTTTTTCAGGTCGCTGCGCACGAAGAGGTCATACCTCTTGATGAGTTGTACCATATTTGCGAGGTGGCTCGTGAATTGTTAACTGGGCGACACGGCGTAGGTCGTGTGATCGCCAGACCCTTTGTGGGAACGAGTGGTCACTATGCTCGTACGTCTAATCGCAGGGACTACTCGCGGGATTTTGGCCATACACTCTTGACAAAGTTGACAAGTCAGGGAATCCCTGTGGTGGGCATCGGTAAAATTGAAGACATTTATGGTGGTCATGGCATCACCAAAGGCATTCATACCACTGGCAATGATGACGGCGTCACGAAGACCATTGAAGCCATTCAGAGCACAGATGGCCCTGCGCTTATTTTCACCAATCTAGTGGATTTCGATATGTTGTACGGTCATCGCAACGATCCAGAAGGGTTTGCTCGTGCAATTGAAGCGTTTGATCAAAGGCTTCCTGAGATCATCTCTGCGATGAACGATGACGATTTACTGATGATCACGGCAGATCATGGATGTGATCCTACTACGCCTTCGACAGATCATAGTCGTGAGGGGGTACCACTTCTTGTGTACAGCAAAAAAATTCAAGAGGCTGTCGAGCTTGGACGGCGAGATACCTATGCCGATCTTGGCGCGACTATGGCCGCTTATTTAGGCGTCGATTGGCCGATCGGAAGCAGTTTTTATCATCAGATTGAGGAGTACTTGTGATGAATCCGATTGAATTGATTCAAACCAAAAGAGATGGTGGAACACATACGCCGGAAGACCTTAAAGAATGGATTCACAGCTATGTCAGAAAAGAAGTGGCAGATTATCAAATGTCAGCTTGGCTGATGGCTGTTTTTCTGAAAGGGATGACCGCGCAAGAAACCAGCGCATTGACGGATGCAATGGTGACATCCGGAGAGGTGCTGGATTTGGGTGATCACTTTGAACAATCTGCTGACAAACACAGTACCGGGGGAGTAGGTGACAAAACTTCGCTTGTCACCATTCCGCTTGCCGCTTCCTGTGGGGTGAAAGTGGCAAAAATGTCAGGGCGAGGACTGGGGCATACCGGAGGAACTATTGATAAATTGGAATCCATTCCTGGCTTTCGCACGTCCATCTCCAAAGAGGAATTTTTGTCCCAATTGGAAGTTTTGGGACTGGTGATTGCAGGACAAACAGCTGACCTTGCTCCCGCTGACAAGTTGATGTACGCGCTTCGCGATGTCACGGCCACTGTGGAAGCTTTACCGCTCATCGCTTCCTCAATCATGAGTAAAAAAATCGCCGCAGGCGCTAAAAATATCGTTCTCGATGTCAAATACGGTCAGGGCGCGTTTATGAAAACTGTAGATGATGCAGTGAGACTGGCCCATGCCATGGTGAACATTGGGCAACATTTACAGCGAAATGTTGTGGCTTATGTGACGGACATGAATCAACCGCTCGGCCATGCCATCGGGAATGCATTAGAAGTTCAGGAAGCGATCGACACCTTGAAAGGGCAGGGACCGAAGGATTTATTGTCCGTCAGTGTGCAACTGGCCTCGGAAATGGTCAGCCTGGCTCTATCGATGCCACTCGATCAAGCGACGGAAACCGTGCAAACTTCTCTCAGATCTGGAAAGGCGTTAGAAATGCTAAAGCAAATGATTGTCCATCAGGGAGGAGAATGGGAGGACACTGTTGATCAACCGAAGTTGCCAATAGCACCTGTTCAGATTCCCGTCATCGCACCGGTTTCTGGATACATTGCAAAAATGGACGCTCTGGCAATTGGCAGGATTGTCATGGGACTTGGTGCGGGAAGAATTCGAAAGGAAGACGATATCGATCCCCGACCAGGAATCATCTTCCATTTGACCGTGGGAGACTTTGTGGAAAAAGGACAAGAGTATGCGACGATTTACGCGCGTACTGATGCGGAAGCGGAGCAAGCTAAAACAGCACTTGACCCCACTTTGACGTTTGTGCAGGAATCGTTGCCTGCATCACCGCTGATTTACGCCAGAGTGACAACAGACAACACGGAATATTACACTGCATAATTTATTGGTATATCCTACCGCCCCCCTCGCGCAAACTATCCCTGAGAATTAGCATTGGGGGGTAAAACCAAATGAATTCAAAGGCAAAGGTCCATTTATTAAAGAGTCGCTTACTCGCTGCGGGATTAGCAGGGGGGGCGATTCTTTTCATATTTCAGCCCATCGCATACGGTGCGCAAAGTGAGGAATGGAAACCAACGCTTGCAGCACACGCCAAAGCGGCCATATTATTGGACGCCGGCACTGGCACTGTATTTTTTGCGAAAAATGAACATGCTCATCTTCCCATAGCCAGTGTGACAAAAGTCATGACGATGTTGTTGATTTATGAAGCGATGGAAAAAGGGCAAGTGGGGATGCAAGACATGGTTCGCATTTCCGACCATGCGGCAAGTATGGGAGGATCGCAAATTTACTTAAAGCCTGGCGAAACGATGACGCTTTCTGACTTGATGAAGGGGATAGCCATGGCGTCTGCCAATGATGCCGCTGTGGCCGCTGCGGAGTATGTAGCGGGTTCAGAATCAAACTTTGTGAGTAAAATGAATGAAAAAGCCCATCAACTGGGGCTCCGCGACACCCACTTTGTCAATACGAACGGGTTGCCGGCACCTCAGCATTATTCATCAGCTTATGATGTAGCCATAATCTCCAGGGAATTGATGATGCATGAAGGAGTAACAAAGTACACGGGGGCTTACAGTGATCATCTTCGGAAAAATACGTCTAACCCGTTCTGGCTAGTCAATACCAACAAACTGGTCCATTTTTATCAGGGGATGGATGGAGTAAAAACCGGATACACTTCGGAATCAAAATTTTGCCTATCTGCAAGTGCAAAACGCGGCGAATTTCGCCTGATCGCCGTGGCGCTTGGTGAACCGAGTTCTGCCATCCGCAATGCGGAAGTTGTGGAAATGTTGAACTATGCCTTCAGTGAGTACGGAGCGAAGACCATTTACAAAAAAGGTCAGGTCGTGGTGATGGCACCCGTTGCAAAAGGTGAATCAGAGGCAGTGGCCGCCATTGCAAAGCGATCGGTGACTCAACTGATTAAAAAAGGAGATCCCCATCCCATGGGGCAGGTGATTACAGAGATCTATCCCTTAAAGGCTCCTGTGAAAAAAGGCCAAGTCATCGGTCATATCAGTGTCTTGCAACAAGGTCATACCACCGCCCGAATCCCTCTTTTGGCTATTGCCGATGTCAAACCTGTCACCTGGTGGGAAATGCTTGGCAGGTCTTTGCATAAGATGTTTTTGTTTGGCGTTAAGGAGTAATGAACGTGGTCATCTTTTGATGCCTGATCCGCGCCACCAGCGTGCAGATTCGTTCATGGCTTTCAAAGGAATGGATCTGATCGCCTAGTTTTGTGTAAAGGTTTTTCAGCGTACGGAGCACTTGTTCACTCGTCATATATTTTTGGAGTTTCAGTAAAAGCGAAAGAGAGGTTTCTAGGCTTTCTATCGCTTTTTCCGTCTGGTCTCGTTCGGCCTCAAGCAAACCGCGTATGCGAAGCGCTTCCGCATATTCAAGACTTTCAGGTTCAGAAAGTGTAAAACTCCTTTCCAGGCTGCGTTCCGCATCGTCATATTGTTTTAACGATATTTCGCACGAGGCGCGTTCTGCCCAGGCATTCGCCAACTCAATGTTGCGCCCTTGGTTGTAATACTCGGTAATGACGCTAGGGAGAACGGATAGCGCGTTAGTCAGGTCTCCAGATTCTTTTAGCACGATAGCATAATTCATTTTGGCGTCTGTCAACTGGGGCTCCATTCCAAGCGAGCGATAGATGCTAACCGCATCAAGGGCAAATTGCTGCGCCTTGTCCGAGCCTCCCTGACTGACGTACAAAACGCTCAGAATATGACATAATTCTGCCATTTCACTCATAAATGAGGTGCCTTGAAGATCATGATAAGCTAATTCCGCATGCTCAAGTGCCTGTTCTGTATTGCCCAACCGGTAGGAGCATACGCTGATGTTTTTTCGTGTGTTGCATATGTGCTGAATTGGCGGAGTGGACAATTCGTTCAAAAAGCTGAGTGCCTTTTTAAAACAATGAAGGGCAAGAGATATTCTTTCCATGCGAAAATACAATTCACCTTGACGGTTCATGCATTGGGAACCGAGCCAATGATCTTCATGGGTAAACGCATATTGCTCAACGTCCGCATAATAATTCATCGCAGTTTCGACATCTCCGATCAGTTCCTTGGCATAGGCGATGTCGAGTTTGAGTTCGATGGAGGGAATATAGGACACACTGGACTCCTGAAGTTGCAAAAGTAACGGAAGTGCACCCTCTCCATTAAATTCCGTTAGCATATCTCTGGCATCTTTTAAGGTTTGCATTTGCAGATTTCTGGTTTCCACTTCATTCATTAGTTCATCGGGAGTGACACCTAATTGTTCCGCCAAAAGGGTAATAACGCGAAGCGATGGAGCTACCCGATCTGATTCAATTTGGCTGATCAGCCCAGCGGTAATTTCACCGCGTGTAAGTTCTCCCTGAGTTAATCCCTTGGATAAACGTAAAGTTTTAATTTTTGCTCCTAATGTTAATGGCTTTTTATCTTTCATTTTCAATCCCCTTTCAATTTCCAATATAACATATTCATTAAAAAAATTTAACAAGGAGTTTTGTAACAAATTTTAGCGAAACATCACTACTTTTGTCGACGGGAAGGAAAACAAATGGGCACAGCGAAATCAGTCACTAGACGCAATGAATGGCAGGTGATGAGCGTGAATCTCGAACTGACCACGAAACGGGAACATCAGTTTTTGATCGCCGCACTGACGGGAGAACTGGATCACCACAGCGCAGAAGCGGTGCGCGGCAAGCTTGATCTGGAGTTGGAAATTCATCCTGGTACCCATCTCATTCTAGATCTTAGCGGACTGACCTTTATGGACAGTTCTGGTCTGGGAGTGATCCTCGGGAGATATCGCAAAATCAAATCACTCGGCGGGGAGATGGCCATTGTCAACATTCCACACGCGATAGAAAAAGTGGTCCAAATTTCCGGCTTGCATAAAATCATGCATTTCTATCGTTCAAAAAGTGAGGCACTGCGGGAAATGAAAGGTGGTTTACACTGATGTTTGAAAATGAGATGAATCTAAGTTTTTTGAGTCTTTCTGAAAACGAATCGTTCGCTCGTGTGGCAGTGGCCTCATTTGTAGCTCAGCTTGACCCCACATTGGAAGAGATTAATGAAGTAAAAACGGTGGTTTCCGAGGCGGTAACCAACTCCATCATTCACGGTTATCCAGAAAAAAATGGATATATATACTTGAATTGTAAAATTTCAGGTGATAGAATGGAGCTTATCATTACCGATCACGGCATTGGTATCAAGGATCTTGAGCAAGCCCAACAACCACTTTATACTAGTCGACCTGATTTAGAGAGATCGGGAATGGGATTTACCATCATGGAAAGTTTTGTGGACCAGTTTCATGTAACGTCTGAAGAAGGGAACGGAACGACCATACACATGGTGAAATACTTTAAGACGTCAAAACGCGCAATTTATTCCGAGGTGTAATCGATGGAACAAGGCGCACTGCGAGAGGACCTGAAATTACCTGACGACAGGATTCGGGAACTGATCCTGATGAGTCAACAGGGCGAAATTATAGCAAGGGACGAATTAGTCGTTCATAACCAACGCCTGGTGTGGGCTGTTGTTCAGCGTTTTTTGGGTCGCGGATACGATCCGGAAGATTTGTTTCAGATTGGCTGCATCGGATTGATGAAAGCGATTGACAAATTTGATTTAACTTACGATGTCAAGTTTTCCACTTATGCAGTTCCCATGATTATTGGGGAAATTCAGCGATTTTTACGGGATGACCACACCTTAAAAGTGAGTAGGTCACTAAAAGAAACTGCCAGACACATTCGCAGCATTAGAGAAGAATTGGCGAAATCGCTTGGCAGGCAACCACAGTTAAACGAAATTGCAGAAGCGCTCGGAATAGAGCCGGCAGAAGTCATTTTTGCTCAGGAAGCCATGCGAATGCCTGCGTCGATCCATGAAACAGTTTTTGAAAACGATGGGGATCCGATTTATCTGGTTGATCAGATTGCGGACGCAGGAGAAGACATGTGGTTTGATCGACTGACGCTTCATGATGCGCTTTCTCATCTCCCTGAACGGGAAAGGCTGATCATTTACATGCGGTTTTTTAAAGACAAAACTCAATCAGAAGTGGCTGAAATGCTTCATATCTCACAAGTTCAGGTATCTCGACTAGAAAAACGGATTTTACTGAAAATTCGCGAGTTGATGGAGTGACAATTTTCTCTCATACTCCCCAAAATCTTCGGGTAACTTAATCGCAGGAGGTGGGGAGTGATGAGCGTTAGAATGGGCGAAGAACAAAAACAATATCAGGAGTTCCTCAAATCGCGTCAACCCGCGAAACATTGGTTAAAAAACTCCATTCGCGCCTTTTTTGCCGGTGGAATCATCTGCCTGATCGGTCAGGGGATACAAGAGACGTTTGTTCATTTTTATCATATGAGCGAGCAAATGGCGGGAAATCCCACTGTGGCTATCCTCATATTTTTATCTGCGCTATTTACGGGCATTGGCGTGTATGACGTATTCGCCAGGTATGCGGGAGCAGGGTCAGCGGTGCCTGTGACCGGATTTGCTAATGCCATCGCTTCTGCCGCACTGGAACACAAATCAGAAGGGTACATTACCGGAATTGGAACCAATATGTTCAAGGTGGCCGGGCCCGTCATTGTATACGGTGTGGTGGCGGCCTTTTTTGTCGGGCTGGTTCGTTATGTGTTTACCAATTTTTAATCATTTATTTTCACCAAACGAGGAGTGATCTGATGAAAATTGGTAAACAGACCTGGCAGTTTGCATCGGAACCACGTGTGATTTCTACAGGTTCAGCCGTTGGAGAAAAAGAAGGAAAAGGGCCACTTGGCATCGATTTTGATCTGGTAATTACCGATCCCTATGTCGGGCAAAAAACATGGGAAAAAGCGGAACGCAAAATGATGGAGATGGCTCAAGATAAAGCGATTGAAAAAGCCGGCCTAAGCATGAACAATATGGACATCATTATTGCTGGTGATTTGCTTTGCCAAAATATCTCGGCCAATTTTGCGGCACGAACAGCGGGACGTCCCTATCTTGGTGTGTTTAGCGCCTGCGCAACGAGTATGGAGGCGGTGGCGCTGTCTGCGCTCATGGTGGACGCCGGGCAGGCAGATTATGCGCTGGCGGCGGTGAGTAGCCATAACAGCACCGCAGAGCGGATGTTTCGTTTTCCCACTGAGTACGGTGCGCAGAAACCGCCAACTGCCCATTCCACCGTCACAGGGGCAGGGGCGTTAGTGATCGGGCGTGCTCCAAATGGGATTAAAATCACCCATGCGACCATTGGAACAGTCACTGATTTAGGGGTACAAAGCCCCTGGGAAATGGGTGCCGCCATGGCACCTGCAGCAGCGCAAACGATTGACCAGCATTTTCGTGACACAGGCAGGCAACCGACAGATTACGATGCCATCGCGACTGGCGATCTGGCGCGTGTTGGCCATCCGATTGCGAGTGAATTGCTTTTGCAAAAAGGTTGGAATTTAGGGGATAGGTTCACGGACTGCGGGATCTTAATTTATGATCCTGACTCTCAACATGAAGTGTTCAGTGGTGGAAGCGGCGCCGCTTGTTGTGCGGTAGTGACATTTTCGCATCTCTTCAACAAATTGACCACCGGAATTTGGAAACGAATTTTGATTGTTGCGACAGGGGCGTTATTGTCGTCTGTTTCCGCCCAACAAAATGAGACTGTTCCATGCGTTGCTCATGCTGTCGTTTTTGAAGCAGATCAAAATTAGCTAGGGGGAAATTGGCGATGAGCGGTGTGGGAATCTTTATCATGGCATTTTTGGTGGGGGGATTCATTTGTGTTATCGGTCAGTTGATGTTTGATTTGACCAAACTGACTCCTGCCCATGTGATGACCATTTTGGTCGTGGCGGGAGCTGTGCTTGAAGGATTTGGGCTGTATGATCCACTCGTCAGATTTGCGGGGGCTGGCGCCACTGTGCCTATCACGTCCTTTGGCAATGCGCTCGTACACGGTGCAATGGCAGAGGCCAAGCAGTATGGGATCCTCGGTCTTATCACAGGAATATTTGAAGTTACCAGTGCCGGAATTTCTTCAGCTATCATTTTTGGCTTTCTTTCTGCCGCGGTATTTCGCCCTCGTGGATAAAAACTTTCTTGTTCCGATGCTTGAAGCATGGTATCATCTCTACAACTCATTTTACTAAATTAATAGATAGAAGAATTATGGAGTGGAGAGATCAAAATTGCCGAAAAGCGGAAATGATACCTTGCTTTCAACCAATGAATTGATGATTGGTGGCGTCTCGACCAGTTTTTTGGCGGAAAAATACGGTACGCCTCTTATTGTTTATGACGAGTCCACGATTAGGAAGCAAATTCACGATTATAAACAGGCTTTTCGCGAAGTACAGGCAGATTTTCGCCTGGCATACGCTTGTAAAGCGTTTTGTACTGCCTATATGTGCCAAATTGCACAAGAAGAAGGATTATGGCTCGATGTTGTCTCTGCAGGAGAACTCTTTACCGCGCTTAGCACAGGATTCAGTCCAAAGCAAATTTTGATGCATGGGAATAATAAAACAAAAGATGAATTGGAATTGGCAATCACCTCTCAAATTGGGCTGATCGTCGTCGATAATTTTCATGAAATTGAACTGTTGGGAGAATTGTTGAATCAAGCAGGGCAATCCATTGATATTCTCCTTCGCGTATCGCCCGGGGTGGATGTGCATACCCATGATTTTATCTCCACTGGGCAACAGGATTCAAAATTTGGATTTGACCTGTACAGCGGTCAGGTGGAAGAGGCGGTCGTAGCAGTAAAAAAACATCCCCGCATGCGTTTGATGGGACTACACGCGCATATAGGATCTCAAATCTTCGATGCGGAAGGGTTTGCCGTTGCCGCAAAACGCATGGCCGATTTATCGAAAAAATTAGAGCGTGAATACGACGTTTTGACGCATATTCTGAATCTTGGCGGAGGACTTGGTATTCGCTATACCGAGGAAGATACACCAATGCCACTGGAAACACTGGTGGAAGAAGTGGTTCTCGCCGCGCGCAAAGCATATGAAAGTGATGGCATGAGTTTGCCGCTCATCATGCTCGAACCTGGTAGAAGTATTGTGGCAGAAGCGGGAACTACCATTTATCGGGTGGGAAGCAGAAAAGAGATACCGGGATTGCGAACCTACATTGCAGTGGATGGAGGAATGACGGATAATCCCCGCTTAGCGCTATATGGCGCCAAGTATGAAGCAGTCATAGCCAACCGGATGAACGAAAAGCAGAAAGAACTTGTCTCAATAGCCGGAAAGGCTTGTGAGAGCGGTGACATGTTGATATGGGATATCGAATTGCAAAAAGCAAAACCGGGTGATTTACTCGCTGTATTTTGCACGGGGGCATACAATTATTCGATGGCGAGTAACTACAACCGCATTCCGAGACCTGCAGTGGTGTTTGTCAAAGAAGGGAAATCCAGGCTTGTTTTGCGAAGGGAAACCTACGAGGACTTATTAAGCCTTGAAACGAATGATGATTTTTCATAATTCGGCTACGCGTCTATACCAATAAATCAAAAATGACATACCTTGGTATCGAGGAGGGAATCTAATGCTAACCATCCTATCCTGGATACCAAGGATTGCTCGTTTCGTGCAGATGTTTCAGGGAGTTGCTGGAGCCATGGGGCCATTCATGCCTTGGATTGGTTCTATTGTTTCGCGCTTTCGCGGTGGCAGTCGCATCGCTCACTCGTCCATGGCGCGTGGATAAACCATGGCTCTTGACAAAGTGGTTGTCTTTTTCTTTTTCTTAATACCTGCCCTGCCGATCAGTGAAAATCCCAGACAAACCAGTGTAAGGCTGAGCGCAGGAAGTTCAGGCGCTCTGGCCGGTGGTGTGACAGGAACTGGGATCGTCTTGTCAATTTGAACCGGTAAAGTCATTTTCATGTGCTCAAAATCAATCGTCGCCGAACCGATCACCGCACCTTTCTCTACGCCATACGCAATCGGAGCGATAATCAGTGAATGGACAAAAGGCATCGATGAGTCCAGAGGCACGGGAGAATGGTTATCGCGTATGGATTCAATTCCCTGGGTAACAGGGACATTGGTCAAAGAACTGGGCATTTTGAGATTTGCGGCAGCATGATTCTTTTGATTGACGGGCACCATGGCGGTAAGCGGACTTTCTAGTGACAGTGTTGCTTGGTGGCCGCCTAATGACAGGGAGGCCACTTTAGTTCCCGCGGGGAGAATCGTCGATTCCTTAAAAGAGGAAAAACCGTAATTCAACAGACTTGTCGCATCCGTCTGCATTTCGCCGAGGAGAGGTACTTTCATCAGCACGGCGAGCAATGTGTGCCCGTTTCGTGTCGCAGAAACCACCATGGTTTGCTCCGCCTGGTCTGTCCATCCTGTCTTTATTCCGATTGCCCCCGGGTAAGTCCAAAGCATCTCGTTCAGGTTGGACAAATACGATGTCCATTCTTTTCCCTTCCACAAATAGTATTTCGTAGAGACAATTTTACGAAACTCAGGATTTTGCATCGCTTGCCGCGCGATCAGCGCCATATCGTAGGCGCAAGTGTAGTGATCAGCATTCTGCAGCCCATTCGGATTGACAAAATGCGTATTCACTGCACCCAATTGTTTGGCTTCCTGATTCATCATGTTGGCAAAGCCCTTTACTGAACCGCCATAGTGTTCGGCAATGGCGACAGCCGCATCATTGGCTGAATCGATCAGCAGTCCATATAGCATCTGTTGCAAGCTATGCACTTCACCAGGAACGAGATAAACCTTATCAGGTTCCTGATTTACTGCGTTGACAGATGCTTTGATGGGATCATTTAAATGGCCGTATTTAAGCGCCAGAAGCGCCGTCATGATTTTTGTGATGCTAGCTGGATAAAGTCGTTCATAGGGATTTTTTTCATAAAGGATCTGACCGGTGGTCATATCCATTAATACCGCGCTTTGAGAGAGTAACGTGGGCGGATTAGGGGCAGTCGTCGAGGCATGTACCGAAGTCGACACTGCAAAAAGTAAGGTGGACGGAAGCACCAATAAGTATCCAACGGTTTTTATCCATTTGCGCAATGATAAAATTCCCTTCCATATATGTTTCGCTTTGCAATAGGGTTGCAACACTTGTATACTGACATTATAACAAATTAATCGTACTCCTTCGGGGCAGGGTGAGGCAAATGCCAATTCCCGATCGGTGGTGACGCATCAGAAAGATGCGAAGTCCACGAGCCTTTTGGCATGAACTGGTGTGAATCCAGTACCGACGGTATAGTCCGGATGTAAGAAGGATAAAGATGAGGATATTTTCCTCATTTTTTTCAATGCGCCCCGGAAAGTTGAGGCGCTTTTATTTTTGGGCAAGGGGGGCTACAGTTGACGCAAGACCGACAATTTATGCAGATGGCAATTGACCTTGCGAAAATGGCGATGGGACAAACCAGCCCTAACCCGGCAGTGGGAGCTCTGCTCGTTAAGTCAGGCCGCGTGATTGGCATGGGTGCTCACTTGAAAGCAGGTGAGGCACATGCTGAAATTCACGCGTTGCAAATGGCAGGACTTGACGCAAAAGACAGCACCATGTACGTCACGCTCGAGCCCTGCGCCCATCATGGCAAAACCCCGCCGTGTGCCGATGCGATTATCCGCGCAAAGGTCAAACGCGTGGTGGTAGCCATGGAAGATCCTTTTAAAAAAGTCGCGGGACGCGGGATTGCCAAACTGCGCGAAGCGGGAATCGATGTAGAGGTGGGCATGCAGCAAGAAGAAGCAAGATTGCTGAATCAGCCTTTTTTCCATTTCATCAAGACCGGAATGCCGTTTGTTACCTTGAAACTTGCCGCTACATTAGACGGATATACCGCCGCGAGCTCAGGAGACAGCCTTTATATCACCTCTGACGCATCGAGGGAAGAAGTCCACCGATTGCGCAACATGGTGGATGCGATCGTTGTAGGTGTAGAGACAGTGCGAAATGATGATCCACAACTTACGGTGAGGCTTGGCGAAGATGGGAAAACTCCGACTCGTGTGATTCTCGACTCGTATTTGAGGATCCCACCAGGATCGCGACTTGTCACTGACCAGCAGAGCAAAACCTTGGTGATTACTACGGAGCTGGCACCTATTGACAAGGAAATCATCCTTAAGGAACAAGGAGTGGAAGTGGTGCGATTGCCTTCTCAGAAGGAGCGTGTATCCCTTCGAAAGGCACTTCATTACCTTGCTGATAATGGATATCTGCACCTCTTGGTCGAAGGGGGACAACGCGTAGCATCTGCATTCATAGAAGAGCAACTGGTCCATCAAGTCTGGATCTTTCATGCGCCAAAACTGCTTGGTGGGGGAAAAGGTTTGCTTTCGTGGCGCCATCCGCAGACCATGCAAGAGGCGTTTGAATTAAGCCAGGTGGAGCACCGCATTTTTGATCAGGATGTATTGACGATAGGCAATGTGGTGTACCCGGATTCTTTGACGGGGGGCGAATGAGTTGTTTACAGGGCTTGTCGAGGAAGTAGGCACCATCGTTCAAATCAACCATTCCGGAAATGGCCGCAGGTTAGTGATCGCTGCCCCTTTTGTTGCAAGTGACGGAGTGGCGATTGGAGACAGCGTAGCCGTAAACGGAGTATGTCTGACTGTGGTCCATTTGAACGGCAATCAAATGGCAGTGGACGTGGTTCCGGAAACCATGCGGCACTCCACGTTTGTCAATCTGCATCACGGTGCTTCGGTAAATTTGGAGCGAGCGATGAGAGCAGATTCACGTTTTGGAGGTCATATGGTGGCAGGACATGTAGACGGGATCGGTATCATTGCTCAAATTCAAACGGAAGACAATGCAAAAGTACTGACCATCAAAGCCGATGTGGCGTTGCTTCGTTACATCGTGCCAAAAGGGTCTATCGCAATCGATGGAATCAGCCTGACTGTCATGGACACGGAGAGGACGTCTTTCCGGATTTCGGTCATTCCGCACACAGCAGCCCAAACCACACTTCACAAAGCAAGGGTAGGTGGTCGAGTAAACCTTGAAGTGGACCAAATGGGCAAATACGCGGAAAAAATGCTGGGCAATTCATCAAAAACAGAGAATCCATCGGGTATTACACTAGAAAAACTGCAAAAGTGGGGATACTGAGTTTATTTAAAAGAGGTGCGCATAATGCAATTTGCGACAATTGAAGAAGCGATCACTGCGCTAAAAGACGGTCAGGTTATCATCGTTGTGGACGATGAGGATCGGGAAAACGAGGGGGATTTTGTGGCGCTGGCTGAATATGTCACACCGCAAACCATCAATTTTATGATTACTCATGGCAGAGGGCTTGTCTGCGTTCCCATTACAGAGGAGAGGGCGCGCAGGCTTGATCTGGAACCGATGGTGAAAGTGAATACCGATAATCATCACACAGCATTCACCGTATCCGTGGACCACACTTCTACCACTACGGGAATTTCAGCAATTGAACGCTCGACTACGATTCAGGCGCTCATCGACAAAAGCAGCAAAGCGGAAGACTTCCGGCGTCCAGGACATATCTTCCCGCTCGTCGCCAAAGACGGCGGCGTATTGCGAAGAGCCGGTCATACGGAGGCGGCAGTAGATCTTGCTAAAATTGCAGGGGCCGATCCTTCTGGAGTGATCTGTGAAGTCCTAAAAGAAGACGGCACGATGGCCAGAGTTCCGGATTTGCTTGAAATCGCCAATCAGTTCGGATTATATATGGTGAAAATAGAAGATATCATCGCCTACCGTAAAAGTAAGGAAAAATTGGTGGAACGCGCCGCCGAAGCCATCTTGCCCACAGAGTACGGTGAATTCAAAATTATCGTGTTCACTAATTCGGTCGATGGCAAGGAGCATCTAGCGCTCGCCATGGGAGACATCACACCGGACGAACCGACACTAGTACGCGTTCACTCAGAATGCCTGACAGGAGACGTGTTTGGTTCTCTGCGCTGTGACTGCGGTCCGCAACTCGATGCTGCGCTTCGACAGATCGCACAGGAGGGCAAAGGAGTACTAGTCTATATGCGTCAGGAAGGCAGAGGAATCGGACTCATCAACAAAATCCGAGCCTACCAACTGCAGGAACAGGGGCTTGATACAGTGGAGGCTAATGCGGAACTCGGTTTTGACGCAGATCTGCGAGATTATGGGATTGGCGCACAAATTTTGCATGAGCTTGGCGTGGGAAAAATGAAACTCCTCACCAACAATCCGAGAAAAATCAAAGGGCTTCACGGACATGGCCTTGATGTAGTGGAAAGGACTCCGCTTTTGATTGACGCAAACGAGTATAATGAAAGGTATCTGTTGACAAAGAAACTCAAATTAGGACATTTGCTGAATTAGCCACCATATGATCAAGTCAGGGGAGTGTATTTTTTCATGGGAAAAGTGTTTGAAGGTAAACTGATCGGCGAAGGCTTAAAAGTAGGAATCGTCGTTTCCCGCTTTAATGATTTTATCTCCAAAAGTCTCTTGGAAGGCGCGAAAGACGCCTTTTTGCGCCATGGAGTCAGTGAAGAGCAGATGGATGTTGCCTGGGTTCCAGGAGCATTTGAGATTCCTTTTATTGCTAAGAAAATGGCAGAAACCAAAAAATACGATGCGGTCGTGGCACTTGGCGCTGTCATTCGTGGGTCAACTCCTCACTTTGACTATGTAGCGTCCGAAACCGCAAAAGGGGTTGCATCGACCAGTTTGCAGACTGGTGTGGTCGTGGTATTTGGCGTATTGACGACGGATACGATTGAGCAGGCGATAGAGCGTGCGGGCACCAAGGCGGGCAATAAAGGTTGGGATGCAGCGGTGACTGCCATCGAAATGGCCAATCTTGCGCGTGCATTTCTTGCATGAGGCGCAATGAATCGAACGTAAAACCATTGTTTCGTCGCCCGTCTCCTTATCAACAGGTGTTTGTCGGGGAGACAGGCGGCGTCAGGTTTTTGCGCTTCGGGGACAGCGGCGCTGGCTGGCAAGGCGCCATAAAAATGAACCGACCGGAAATGCTGTATTTTCCTTACCAACAGGCATTTTCGTTTTACACCGCATGGAATTCCAGGGTTCGCCGTTTTTTGTCGCTTGGGGTGGGAACTGGCACTGCGATCAGCCATGTTTATCGAAGACACCCAAGTGCAGAAATAGTCGGAGTAGAATGGGATCCCTTAGTGTTGCAGGTGGCTAAGGAATATTTCCACCTTCCCGCGGATTCGCGCGTTAGCCTTCTTGAAGCAGACGCCAGAACCTATATTATGAAAATCCAGGACCGTTTTGATCTCATCTATGTTGATGTGTATTTTCAAGAGGAGACCCCCAAAGTTTTATACTCTTCATTATACTTACATACCTTATCGGAACTGCTTGAACCAGGTGGAGTGCTTGCGATCAATGCCATTCTGGCAACGAAAGGTCCGCTTAGCTATCCTTTTGTACACTTGTGCACTGATTTGGAGGCGCTCGTGGGGCCCACTTACAGCATCACGCTCGGTGCCATTCCTCAAATCACGCACAACGTGATGATATTTGCCCAGCGTCTTCCCGCCAAAGTCCTGACGATGTCAGAAATTCGCAGGCGCAGTTGGAAGGAAATAAACACTCATCCTGAAAACTATCCGTGGTCGACGAAAATCATGCCTTTCTTTATTAAAAAGTCGGGAAAGCAGGTGTAAATGTGCTGTCATTTTTTGGACCAGATCTGATATTTCGAATTGTGGCATTTATCCTTGCGCTCGTCGTGCACGAATTCGGTCATGCGGTGGTTTCACTCTGGTTAGGAGACGACACGCCCAAAAAGCAAGGAAGAGTGTCCCTCAATCCGTTATCTCACCTTGATCTTCTCGGTCTTTTGATGGTGCTTTTCGTCAATTTTGGTTGGGCGAAACCTGTCATTTTTGATCCGAGCAAAATTAAAATCAACAAATCGCTCGGTATTATACTTATTGCCCTCGCTGGGCCATTCATGAACGCTCTCTTGGGTCTTCTGTCGATCTTCGCAGATTTACTGATTTTACAATCGACTAGTCCTTTCTGGCAGGGAATGACCGGGCAGTTTATCGGCACCATGCTTTCCTGGCTAGCCATCGTGAATGTGGCACTCGCCATTTTCAATTTGATCCCCATTCCTCCGCTCGACGGCTGGAAGGTATTACTTTTTATGATGCCAAGAAGGGTATTTATCCCGATGCTTCGATTTGAAAGAATAGGTCCTTTCCTTCTTTTATTAGTGTTGATTCTTCCGATCGGCGGATACTCGTTCGGGGGCCTGATCATTAACAGCGCGATACAATCTGTATTTGGATGGTTCGGATTGACGTTATGACCAGCCTATATCCGATCACTGTTCAGGATTTTGAAGGACCGCTTGATTTATTGTTGCATTTAATCGAAACTCAAAAAATGTCCATCACTGACATCAAACTGTCGCAAATTACTGACCAATACCTGTCGTATTTACGAGATTCACTTGCACAACAAATGGAAGTAGCGAGCGAGTTTATTGTAATGGCGTCAACGCTGATTGCCATCAAAGCAAAAACGCTGCTTCCGCAACAAAAAAACGACGAGCAGTCGGCAGTACTGAATGACGAATGGCAAGAAGATCCGGAAGCATTGTTGCGAGAGCAGTTGATCATCTATCGCGCCTATAAAGAAGCAGCTACCGAATTGAAACACCGGGAGCAAACACGCCACGAGCAGTGGAACCGTATGCCAATGTCGTTGGAACTGTTTCGCGATCATCCAGTGGCTGCGGACTTTTTGGCGGAAGTAACACCGGCTAGATTGCAGAAGATCTACGAAGCAGTCTTGGAGCGCTTGCTGGCTGACCCGGAAGTGGAAATCTATCGAGATCAAGAAAGCATTCCCATGCGCATGGCAAGAATTGAACGGCGATTGCTTCTTGGCCCAGTCAATTTTCAGCAATTAATTGAAACGAATTCCAGACGGGAATGGGTGACCGTGTTTTTGTCTTTACTCGAATTGATTCATTTGCGTAAAGTGGTGTTTCGACAAGAAAGGATGTTCTCTGATATATGGATAGAGAAAATATAGAGGATGTCTCTATTGAATTGTTAGCGACCAATGAACAATTGGCACGCATATTGGAAGGTCTCCTCTTTGCTGCCGGAAATGAAGGGATGACGACCACGCAAATCGCCGATGTACTGGAGATGACCTCCGATCAGGCTGAGGTGATATGCCGACTACTCGATGAAATTCAAGAAAAGGAAAAAAGAGCATTTCGTTTACAGATGATCGGCGGCTCATGGCAGTTGCTCACCGTCCCCACGCTTTCTCCCTACTTAAAAAAGATGGCCACATCGCCGGTTCTTCCTGGTCTATCACAAGCCGCGCTGGAGGTCTTGGCGATCATTGCATTTCGCCAGCCGATTACTCGGGCAGAAATAGATCAGATTCGCGGAGTAAAAAGCGACCGTTCACTTGGGACGCTCGTTTCTCGTGGATTGATTGTGGAAACAGGTCGCGCCGATGCGCCGGGAAGGCCAATTTTGTATGGGACAAGCAAAGACTTCATGGATTATTTCGGGCTGCATTCGTTAGAAGACTTGCAGATGAAATTCAACCATCTTGGCATTGAATAAATAATTTCACATGGAGAATATTAACTGCCAGAATGCCCGATGATGGGGAGGCAGCAAGGTGACGACATGGATGATTGTCATCGCCATTGTCGTAGCGATAGTGGCGCTCCTTTCAGTTCCGTTAACAATCAGTATTCGCGTAGATGCGGATCACAAAGGATTCGAATTCAATTCACGCGTACATGTGATGGGAATTTTACTTTTTCGAAAGCAAATACAGTCCAGTTTTTCAAAGCATCGCCTCGATGATAAATCCGATCTTCCCCCGAATTCCACAAAAGTGAATCCATCTCCGGTATTTTTTCGTCTGCTACCTGTTATCGATGATGTCCTCAACTTATTGACCATAAAAAAATGGGTCTGGAACCTTGAAGTAGGTGTTGGTGATGCGGCACTGACCGGTTGGATGGTGGGATTTTTGTATGCGCTGACAGGAATTTTCACTAGCTTTTTGTACACTAAAATACGCTTTCAGTCACTTCCCATGACCACCGTCATTCCCTGTTTTCACCAGTCTGTGTTGCGTACCGATCTTTACTGCATAGTAAAAAGCAGGCTCGGCAAAGCTATCTATGCAGCCATTCGAATTTTTCTATCAATGCAAAGGAGGGGTGCGCATGGAGGATCATCCAATCCAGTCGCTGATGTCCACCACGCTTGAAAATTTACAAACCATGGTGGATGTGAACACCATTCTTGGCGACCCAGTGGAGACGCCGGACGGAAGCATGATTTTACCTATCTCGCGCGTGGGATTCGGCTTCGCAGCGGGAGGCAGTGAATTTGGCAAAGCGGAAGGAAAACAGGAAATTCCCGGAATGACAAATGGCAATAAAGATAATTTCCCATTTGGTGGCGGGGCCGGTGGAGGAGTATCAATCAATCCAATGGGATTTCTTGTGGTAGGGCATGGACAAGTCAAGGTATTATCGGCAGTGCCTGGTAACCAAATTTATGATCGTCTGATTGATATGGCGCCAACTATTATGGAAAAAATAGAGGCCTTCGGAAAAAAGAAAAATGACACGACGAATCAGATGCAATGACATCCATACGATGAAAAATTAGCGCGGTGTCTCGCGCTCATTTTTTTATTTAAACAAGCAAAAACATTACGGAGTGGCTTCTAGGGGGACAAGAAGGTGCATAAAATTCAAACCAACAAGTATATTGCTGGATTGATGATCAGCCTTTGCACAATATGCGGCAGCGAATGGACAAATGCCAAAGCAGCAACAGAGGTGCCATTTGTACATGCCGCATCTGCATGCCTGCTTGATGTCGAAAGCGGCAGGATTTTATATGAGAAAAATGGCCACGAACCCATGCGAATTGCAAGCTTAACTAAAGTGATGACCGGATGGCTTGCGATTAAAAACAATCAGCTTGATAAAGTGGTCACTGTTTCTCCGAATGCCGCGAGACAGGAAGGGTCCTCTGTCTATTTACGCGCTGGGGAAAAAATCAAAGTGCGAGATTTACTTTACGCGATGATGTTGCGAAGCGGCAACGATGCGGCGACGGCGATTGCCGAAGCGGTCGCAGGATCGACCGATCGATTTGCCCAGTTGATGAATCAGGAAGTGGCGCGCCTTCACTTAAAGAACACCCATTTTGCCAATCCGCATGGGCTCGACCAAAAAGGACACTACGCGAGCGCTGACGATTTTGCCGTATTAACCGGGCAGGCGCTAAAAAATCCCGTGTTTCGACAAGTGGTGACCACGAAGTACTACCGCATTACTAGAAGTACAGAAATGAATGGCATGCGCCTGAAAAACAAAAATAAATTATTGTGGATGATGCCAAACGCCAATGGAGTCAAGACCGGATACACAAAAGCTGCCGGACGTTGTCTTGCTGCTTCAGCAAGTCTTGAGGGAAGACAAGTGGCGCTCGTAGTGCTTGACGACCCGGCCGATTGGGTAGATGCCAAACTGTTATTGACGTATGGATTGCAGGCGTACCATAAAATTAATGTTGCAACAGCGAGGCAGAAAGATTTTTTATTGCCGGTACGGGACGGTAGGCAACCAAGCGTGATGTGCATTCCTCAATCTCCTGTTTATTATCCACTGCGCGATGAAGAAAAGTCTGCGCTTGAATTTCGAATTTCGCAAACAAAATGGAAAGCGCCTATTCGTGCCGGACAAAAAATCGGGGTGCTATTCATTTCATTACACCAACAAGCGATTGGCACGACATCACTCATCGCAAAAGAGGACATGCCTGCAAAAAGCTGGTGGGGAAAAATACAGGGATTATTTCAATAAGCCGCTGCGTTTCTGGGGAGGAAATCAGGTTGCTGAACATTATCTGGTTTACATTGATGCTTTCCGGCTTAGTGGTCGCTTTTGCCACTGGTCATGTCGCACAGGTGACAAACGGACTTTGGGATGGTGCCAAATCAGGAGTGGAAGTGGCCATTGGACTGATTAGCATCATCACATTTTGGCTTGGCATCATGAAAATTGCCGAATCGGCCGGATTAATTGAAGGCCTTTCCAAATTGCTGAGACCTATTGCCAAATGGCTGTTTCCTTCGGTGCCAGCGACTCATCCTGCAATGGGAGCGATTATTGCCAACATGAGCGCGAACCTTCTAGGGCTTGGCAATGCAGCGACGCCACTTGGTTTAAAGGCGATGGAGGAACTCCAAAAATTAAATCCGACGAAAGATACTGCAACAGAAGCAATGTGCACACTGCTTGCGTTGAATACTGCCAGTCTGACGATTATTCCTGCCACCATGATCGGGCTCCGGGCTGAATTTCATTCGAAAAGTCCGGCGGAAATCGTCTTGCCCACACTCTTTGCCACGGCCATTGCCACTACCGCAGCGGTGATATTGGATCGTTTTTATCGGCATCGTCACTCGACTGGCACAACGTGCTCGGGAAATGCGAGATGATCGCCCAGATTTCTGCCTTTGCGCTCCCACTCAGTCTCTCACTGATTCTGGTGGCGGGAGTGATTCGCAAGGTGCCGCTATATGAGACGTTTGTCCTTGGTGCAAAGGATGGGTTTCAAACGGCGATCAGCCTCATTCCCAACTTGATTGGCATGATGGTAGCAGTCAGTGTATTTCGCAGTTCAGGCGCGTTGAATCTGGTTATCCACGCGCTCAGCCCTGTGTTTCATATTCTTCGGTTTCCACCCGAACTCTTGCCGATCGCTCTACTTCGCCCCATCTCGGGTGCAAGTTCTCTGGCGTTAGTCACAGATCTTTTCAAACATCATGGGCCTGATTCACTGTTGGGAAAAATTGCTTCGACGATGCAGGGGAGCACAGATACAACCCTTTATGTATTGACCGTTTATTTTGGCAGCGTTGGCGTTAAAAATCCGCGATATGCGGTGAAAGTGGGGCTGTGGTCGGATTTAGTCAGTGTCATTGCATCAGTTTTTGCTGTATATTTAATCATTGGGAAATAAAGCATGACAAAATTGGAGAGTTTACATTGATTCATCAGGCAACAGAAAGGTTGCAAAAAGTGATTGCCGCAAGGGGAATCGCATCCCGCAGAAAAGCGGAGGAATATATCCGTTCAGGTCGCGTGCGCGTAAATGGTAAAGTCGTGACTGAACTTGGTGTCAAAGTGAGTGCAAAAGACAAAATTGAAATAGACGGGAATACGATAGGGCAAGCGGAATCGTTTGTCTATATTTTGCTGTATAAACCTGTCAAGGTAGTGACGACGTCTTCTGACCCTCAGGGAAGGACGACGGTACATGACTTTTTAAGCGGTGTGGAAACACGCGTTTATTCAGTAGGAAGGTTAGACTACGATACGAGCGGCCTGCTTCTTTTAACGAATGACGGAGAAATGGCTAATCGACTGATGCATCCTAGCTATGGTGTGGAAAAAACATATCATGCTCTGGTGGCAGGTGATGTCTTGATGGAGTCTGTTACTCAGCTTCGCAGGGGAATCGTGCTGGAGGGCAAGAAGACTTCGCCTGCAAAGGTGAAAGTTTTAGGTAAGAATGCTTCCTCTACCAAGCTAGAAATATCGATTCATGAGGGAAGAAACCGTCAAGTAAGAAAAATGCTTGAGCAAATTGGTCATCCATGTCTGAAATTAACGAGAATTCGATATGGACCTCTGAATTTAAGGGGATTACGGCCGGGGGAATGGCGTTATTTGACAACGATAGAAGTCGAAAAATTACAAGCCATTACGTATGATCAAAATCACTGATGGTAGATTGTCAAAATAATGTTATAATTAGCGTGTATACATTTACAATTTTGACATCAGGATGGCCATACCAAGGAGGGTTATGCGTTGAGTGAGCTTCACGAACGTATACTTGTAGTGGATGATGAAGAGCGTATTCGTAGACTGGTACGGATGTATTTGGAACGTAATGGATTTATTGTGGATGAAAGTGATAATGGAACATCGGCACTTAAAATGGCACTGGAAGAAGATTATGGGCTGATCATACTGGATTTGATGTTACCTGGTATGGACGGTCGGGATGTTTGTCTTGAACTTCGCCAATACAAAGAGACACCAGTGATCATGCTGACTGCTGCCGGAGATGAAAGCACTCGGATTCACGGATTTGAACTAGGTGCCGACGATTATGTGGTAAAGCCGTTTAGTCCGCGAGAACTTGTCATGCGAGTGAAGGCATTGCTACGACGAACCGGAAATGTAGTTCCTGAAACAATTCAACCACCCAATTTAGGCCACATTCTAACATTTCCAGGACTTGTCATCAATGTGGACGCACGCAAGGTGCTGGTTGAGGATTCAGAAGTGTCCCTGACTCCCAAAGAATTTGAATTACTGCTTTATCTGGCCCAACGTCCGGAAAAGGTCTTCAGTCGGGAAGAATTATTGAGAGATGTATGGAATTATCAATTTTTTGGTGATCAACGCACAGTGGATACACATGTCAAACGTTTGCGGGAAAAATTGGGGCGACTGTCGGAGCGCGTTCCACAACACATTCATACGGTGTGGGGGGTTGGGTATAAGTTTGAGGTGGTCGAGTAGTGGTTCGACGCAGTGTCGTCCTTAAGTTATGGCTTACCATCATTGGCCTGGTGGTAATTGTTCTTTCTATACTTGCCGTTTATCTGCAACAGTTTTTTAATTCATATGTAGCGGAGATGCAAAGAAGGGACCTTACAAGTCAGGCCGTTTTGGCAAGTGATCTATTGCGTAACGAACCTGATCAAACGTTGCAGAACCAGTTCAATAAAGAGTGGTCCTCATCGCACAGTCACTATTATCTTTTTTCGTCAGCAAGCCATACTGCTATTTCGTTACAACACTACATCAAATCTCTATCACCAGATGAAATATCCCAATTAAGCACAAGTCCACCGCTTATTTTGTCTGGTGTTCCTGCTTTTTTGACGAATCCGGACCAACAAACAAATGTCTTTGCCATTAGTCCCATAAAAAATCACGGCGGTAGAATCACCGCCTATTTGCTTATCACAGAGTCAAAACAATTTGCGGGGAACCCAAATTATACAATTCCTGCGCTTATTGTTTTCGCTGTTATATTGGGCACCATTCTAACAACAGGGCTGGCTTTTGTCGTTTCAAAAAACCTGTCAAGGCCACTGCTGGAAATGAATCAGGCAGCAGAACGATTGGCGAAAGGGCAATTTGATATTCGCGTTCGCGTGGTCACGCTTGATGAAGTGGGGAGACTTGGCAAAACCTTTAATCACGTGGCGGCAGAACTAGAACAATCGATGCTCGCGTTGACACAGGAAAAGGAACAAATGGCAGGCGTTCTGAATGCCATGATGGATATTGTGATCGCTACTGATCGCGGTGGTGTGGCCACACTCTTAAATCCGTCCGCGGAACAATGGCTTCGCAGGGCACGCACACTCAGCATGCGGGAGCAGGAAACAGACGCGTTTGGCATCAGCGATTGGCCAGGAGAACTTTCCAAATTGCAACAAAACGCGTTGAATGCGCGTAAACCCATCAACGCTGAATTGCAGTGGCTCGGCAGGGATTTGTCGGTGACCATGACTCCGCTATACGAACCGGATCATGTCACTGAACTTCGTGGCACCTTAGCAGTCATGAGAGATATAACTGACGAGAAAAGGTTAGACCGTTTGCGAAAAGATTTTGTCGCCAATGTATCTCATGAACTGCGCACACCACTCACGTTATTGCAAGGATATGCGGAAGCGTTAATGGACAACTTTGGAGAAGATCCTCTTCAACAAGAAGAATTGATCCACATCATCCATGACGAAACGCTTCGCATGCGGCGTCTGGTCAATGAATTACTAGATTTGGCACAACTCGAGTCAGGGCATTTTTCCATGCATATGGATACTATAGACATTTGCTCCATTGTCAGGCGCGTTGCGAAAAAATTTCATGGCGCCATTCAGGAAAGGGGGTTACAATTACACCTAGATGAAGCAGCTGATGAGCTTTATGTATTGGGGGATGCAGACAGATTGGAACAGGTTCTCACCAACCTTGTGGACAATGCGCTTCGTCACACCAAAACTGGCAGTATTACATTGCGGACGGAAGCTTCCGATCACCAGGCTGTGGTGCGCGTAACGGATACTGGAGAGGGAATTTCCGAAAAGGATCTTCCGTTTGTATTTGAGCGTTTTTATAAAGCGGACAAAGCAAGAATCAGAACGGGCAATACTGGTGGAACAGGGATTGGACTAGCGATTGTGAGTAGCCTGATACGGGCCCATCATGGAGAAATTGGCGTGCAAAGCGCGCTTGGAATGGGTACAACGATTACGATTATCATACCGCTTGTGAATGACAACTCGGTAGAATAGGAGGTAGCGAATTGGGCTGGGTGTATAGCGGAAAATTATATGACAGCAAATTTCAGGCAGGTTGCTATGCGACCCGTATTCGCGAAGGAGAATCTTTGTTTCGCTCCCCATTGCCTCGCTATGTCTACGTTTATCGCACCAAAAAAGGCCGCTACGGTGTAAAATACTCATGGTAAAGAAGAGATAGATAAAGGGAGAGAACGGCATGCTGACAGATTATCATACCCACACAGAAAAAGGACCTTATACGGTCGAGTGGTTGGAACACTTTTTGAACGTGGCGAATTCCCGTGGGATTGATGAATATGGGGTATCGGAACACGCTTATCGCTTTCAACAAACTGCTCATTTACTTGATAATCCGTGGACAAGAGAGAGAAGAACGGAAAATCTTGATGAATATTTCAAGATGGTAGAAGACGCGCGAAAAGCGGGGCACCATGTTAAATTCGGGATTGAACTTGATTTTATTCCTGGCACTGAGAGTGACTTGGAAAGATTCATCAAGTCCTATCCGTTTGATTACGTGATTGGCTCTGTGCATTGGTTGGGGGATTTTGGCTTCGATCTACTTGAAATGAAAACCAAATGGGAGAATCGCGACCTCAAGAAAACGTATGACGATTATTTTTCCATCCTGACTCAAATGGTGGAGAGCAGATTATTTGATTTTGTCGGTCACGCTGATGTGATCAAGGTGTTTGGACATGAACCTGACGATCAGGCTTTTTTGGATGAATGGTATGAGCGGCTTTCGGAAACCTTTGCAAAAAACAATGCGGTAATTGAAGTTTCGACTGCAGGTCTGCGTAAACCAGTAGGAAAAATGTATCCTGCGCCCGGGTTGTTGCAGGCAAGTTTTAAGCGAAATGTACCGATTGTTGTCAATTCAGATGCTCATCGACCTGAAGATGTCGGTGCTGATTATGATCAGGCATTTTCCTATGTAATGAAGACAGGTTACAAAGAACTGGTTTCCTTTACCAGTCGAAAGAGGTCATTTCATACGATTCATGAACCGAAATCAACTACATAATTTCAGGTGGTTTACAGGTTAATGTATTATGATCTATCCAATGCATGAACAGCTAACTCCCGTTGGATGTACATGCCTCAGCCCAAAAAACCTTCTCCGTTAAGTGAGGAGGTTTTTTTGTAGTATGCTATAGGCAAGGGGGTGGTTTTGTTTGTTTGTGTTGTTTTATCGAATCATGCAAACAATTACTCGCCGGTCCGCGTTGTACATTACACTCGTTGCTTTTATTTGTATCATTATTGGAGCCATTCTTTTTTCACATTTTGAGAATGAATCAATTTGGACTGCTCTTTACTGGTCTATCACCACAGCGACTACGGTAGGTTACGGCGATGTATCTCCTGTAAATACAATCGGTAGAGTCATTGCCATAGGACTAATGATTACCAGCATTCCTTTGTTTGGTGCGGTGTTTTCTACATTGGCCGGAAGTATTGTTGAAGCTCGATTCAGGAGGTTGATGGGAATGGAGTTGTTTGGGCCATTAAAAAATCATGTTCTTATTTTAGGAGATAGTGACGAGAGACTGACTGTCATTGATTCACTAAAATCAAAACGCCATATTGTAGTCGTCTCTGAAGACGTTGATCCTACAACACTTCCCACTGGTGTTTCTTGTATTAAAGGAGATCCTAGAGAACTTTCGGTATTATCTAAGGTGAAGCCAAGTCAAGCCCGCCATGCTTTGATTATTGGATCAAGAGACGGCGATATTCTAGAAATAGCCATCGCATTAAAGGAATTGGCTCCTCACCTTTCAGTGACTGTCAGTACCAAATCTATGCTGGCTTCCCGTGCACTTAAAGCGATTGGAATATCGAATACTTTAGTATGGCAAGAATTGCTCGGACATACATTGGCTAAGAGTTTACAAGCGCCACATGCTGCAGATTTATTGATGCAAATGGTGAATTCTGAAGAGTTTGTTATTCAAGAGATAAACGTTACTGATGAGTATATAGGGAAAACATTAAGTGAACTTAAATCCTCTTATGGTGGCTACGTGTTAGGATTGGTACAAAATAATAACGTCATCCTTGGTGTAAGAAGAAATCCTGTCATCGAGCGTGGTGCTCAGCTATTGGTCTTACAGGAACAATAATATAAAGCGGGTGAAGCGATGCAATTTTTTATCGTTGACGTATTTGCGAATGCAAAATATCAAGGCAACCCACTAGCCGTAGTGATTCCCGACAGACCCATCGAAACGATTGAGATGCAGCAAATCGCAAACGAGATCCACTTTTCTGAAACTACCTTCATCATGTCGGGGAAAAAAGAGAATGGGGGATATGATGTCCGCATTTTCTCTCCGGAAGTCGAACTTCCTTTTGCAGGACACCCGACGCTGGGAACCGCTTTTGTCATCTCAAAAATGATCGAAAATGGCACTTCGCCTACCGTGTGGTTAAATCTGAAAGTCGGACAAATTCCTGTGACGGTATCGGAAGATGAGTGGACGATGCACCAAAATCAACCTACTTTCGACAGGATCATTGAGAACACTCATCAGGTGGCAGAAATGGTGAATCTGCATGCAAGTGATATTGATGATCGTTTTCCTATTCAGGTCACTTCCACAGGTCTGCCTTCTTTGATCGTCCCTTTGAAAAGCCTTTCCGCTCTCCAAAAATGTCAAGTTGATCATCATCAATTTCAGGTATTTATGGAACATCAGATCAAAGCAAATGTCCTTTTATTTACCAGAGACGAAAGTGCCTCAACGCCACAATTGCGTGTCAGGGTTTTTGTGGACGAAACAGGTTTTTTTGAAGATCCTGCAACCGGAAGCGCAAATGGCAATCTTGCTGCTTACGTCTTAAAGCATCGCTATTTTCGATCTAATCATGTTCAATATAAAGTTCTGCAAGGAGTGGAAATGGGTCGACCTTCTCTATTAAACGTCGATGCTTCCATACAAGAAGGACTTTACCAACTGTTGATTGGTGGAAAGGTATGCTTTGTAGCCAAGGGAGATTGGGAGTAAGATTGGCACATGTTGTCAATTTCAGGAGGGGTATATTGATGGCAAAAATGAAAGCGTTTTAATTTTTCCAACGTGGAGGGCCACTCGAAGAAGCGCAAACAGCTTTTGATCGGATAATTTGTGCAAAAGCGAAATTTATGACCGTTTTGACAATGACTCATAATGGACAAACGAGGTGAGGAAATGGCGCTGATCCAATGTCACTTTTATTCAGAAGTACTTGAATTAAACACCACGATGACTGTCATTTTGCCACAGCATACGAACACACAAATAGGCAAGCAAAATGTCAGCGATGACGGCAACTATCCTACACTTTATCTGCTTCATGGAAGAACAGATGACGATACGATTTGGTTGCGCCGCACTTCCATTGAAAGATATGTGGCCCCCCTAGGTCTGGCAGTGATTATGCCGCAGGTTCATCTCAGCTATTATACTGACATGGCTTATGGCAACCGATATTTTACTTTTATTAGTGAAGAATTACCGAGTATTGCTCAGTCTTTTTTCCACTTGTCTAATGAGCGGGAAGACAATTTTGTCGCAGGATTATCGATGGGAGGATATGGAGCCATGAAACTTGCGCTCAGGCATCCTGATCGGTTTTCGGCAGCAGCCAGCTTATCAGGAGTGCTAGATATTGCTAATGAAACCTGGTTTAGAACGAACAAGAGTTATCCGCTGATTTTTGGCGAAGATTCGATAAAAGGTTCTGATAACGACTTGTTATGGTTGCTTGAAAAGTGTGACAAAATGGAGGAACCAAAACCCAAACTTTATCAGTGTTGCGGCACTGAGGATTTTCTATACGAACAAAATTCGGTGTTCAGGCAAACCTGTGAAAAAATGAGTTTTGATTACACGTATGAAGAAGGTCCCGGGACTCATGACTGGGCATACTGGGATGCAAAAATTCAGGATGTGCTGACATGGTTGCCGCTGCGTCAATCATAAAGTGAAGTGCCCTATTCCCAAAGAGGAGTAGGGCACTTTAACTTCTACCAATACAACCTGTATGCGAGTGCACCAAGCGTCAGTCCTGTTAATGCACCAAATGCGAAATATGCGCCTGGCACATACACAAGTTCCAGTTTTGCTTCCCTTTCATCCGCTTGATCACTAACTAATCTATTGATAGGGTGACAGTTCAACAGATACACACCAGTCGGTGTAACCATGCTGACTATACCTTGATAGACAACACCGTTCTGATGATACACGAATACCTGCTTGCCCTCATATCTTCTGGCATGATAGTAAAGTGGGTGATACATCTTGCTTCTCCCCTCCTCCTTCCCCTGTCTATGCATCGTATGTGACCAGATGTCGTTATGAATGGGGAGATAACCCTGTCCATTTTTTCAGTGAGTATTTCACTAAGAAAATTTTAAATATTCGCATTTTAATGACTGTATACATCACTCATCCATACTATTTTAATGAGAAATAAATAGACATTGTAAACTATTGCGTAGTCTTAAATAACCACCTAAATAGCACAAATGCACGTAGATTGAAATTGGTAAATGGCTTATCTTCTAAACGTAATAAAGTAATTA
>JAJYOE010000008.1 GCA_021785975.1 Bacillota bacterium
AAGATGATTTTGCACGGATAAGTGAATGCGATTGGATCATTGAAGTAGTGGTAGAAAATCTGGCAGTGAAGCAAAGCGTGCTCGCGCGAGTCGATGAATTTCGTTCCCTAGGCTCGATCGTCAGCTCCAACACTTCCGGTGTATCGATTACAGCAATGTCTGAGGGAAGGTCTGAGGATTTCCTACAGCATTTTCTTGGTACCCATTTTTTCAACCCTCCACGATACATGAAGTTGTTGGAGATTATCCCGACTTCGCATACGCTTCCCACAGTCGTGAAAGGCATGCAGGAATTTTCGGAAGTGGTGCTTGGCAAAGGAGTCGTGGTGGCGAAAGACACTCCTAATTTCATTGCCAACCGCATCGGTACTTATGGATTGCTGGTAACGCTTCAGGAAATGAAGAAGACGAGTTTTGGCGTCGATGAAGTGGATTTGCTGACAGGACCAGTACTTGGTCGCCCCAAAAGTGCCACCTTCAGAACCCTAGATATCGTGGGTCTTGATACTTTCGTTCATGTCGCGCGCAATGTGCTGGAAAACACTGACGATGCTGAGGAAAAAGTCGTGTTTGAAGTTCCTTCCGAATTGCTTGAAATGGTGGAAAAGGGCTGGATTGGCGACAAGCGCGGCCAGGGCTTTTTCAAACGTGAAAAAACGCAAAGTGGGCGCGAGATTCTCGCTCTTGATCTGACGACGATGGATTATCGCCCGCGTCGCAAGCTGACTTCTGCATCATTTGAAGCAGCAAGAAACGCGAGTAATCTAAATGATAAGTTGAAAGCGCTTGTTTACGGTAAGGACCCGGCAAGCGTGTTTATCTGGAACGTGCTGAAGCGAGTCCTTATCTACAGCGCCAATAGGTTAGGGCAAATTGCAGATACAGTCACCGCGATCGACGATGCCATGAAATGGGGTTTCAACTGGGAACTCGGCCCTTTTGAAACGTGGGATGCGATTGGCGTCGAGAAGTCGGTAAAGCGAATGCAGGAAGAAGGGGATGTCATTCCCGACTTTGTGCTAGAGATGCTGAAAAATGGCAAAACCTTTTATGACCGCAGCAAACCAGGCAATCGCGTCTTTTTTAACGGTGCGAGCTTTGTTTCTGCGCCAAACGATGCACGTAAAATTGACCTTGCCGCATTAAAGGAAAGCGGCAAGAAAGTGTTTGGCAATAACGGTGCCAGCCTGATTGATCTCGGGGATGGGGTCGCGTGTCTGGAACTTCACTCACCGAAGCAGGCGATTGGTGCTGACATCATCAACATGATGTACAAATCAGCTGATGAAGTGGAGAAAAATTTTGAGGCATTGGTGATTGGCAGCGAAGAAGTCAATTTCTCTGTGGGCGCCAACCTGATGCTCATGTTGATGGAAGCCCAGGATGATAATTGGGACGAAATCAATCTCGTGATCAAACAATTCCAATATGCGAATATGCGAATGAAATATTTGAAAAAACCTGTGGTGGCAGCGCCTTATGGACTAACGCTTGGAGGCGGCACGGAAATTGTGGTTTCGACACATGCCGTGCAGGCTTCGGCTGAAACCTACATGGGGCTCGTCGAAGTTGGCGTAGGACTCATCCCTGGTGGCGGTGGCAACAAGGAACTGCTTATTCGCATGATGGAAAAAGCGCCAGCTGGTGTTGATATCCCAGTGATGCCGCTCGTCCAGCAAGCGTTTGAAACGATTGCGCTGGCTAAGGTGTCGACAAGCGCAAGGGATGCGCAGAAACTCGGCCACCTGCGACCAACGGACGGTGTGACGGTGGGACGCGATTATCTGCTTTACGATGCAAAACAGAAGGCGCTCTCTATGGCAAAGAACTTTGTGCCCAAAAATCCAGCAAAGATCAAGGTGCAAGGGGAAAATGGCGCTGCGCTTCTGAAGATTGGCGTGTTTGGAATGAAAAAGAGCGGATATTTGAGCGACCACGATGAAAAGATCGCCAAGCACTTAATTCGCGTTTTGACAGGCGGAAGTGTGGCGGAGGGAACCATGGTGAGCGAAGACTACCTGCTTGATCTCGAGAGGGAAGCGTTCCTTTCGTTGATTGGCGAACCGAAAACGCAAGCGAGAATGCAGCACATGTTGCAAAAAGGCAAACCACTTCGCAACTAACAATAGCGATGAGGAAGAGGAGGTTAACGCGATGAAAGAAGCAGTGATCGTGGCGATGGGGCGTAGCGCGATCGGGAAGGCTGGCAAAGGCTCGCTTCGTCAAACCCGTCCGGACGATTACGGCGCTGCCGTACTCGAAGGCGTTTTGAAGCGCGCTGGACAATTGGACCCGGCATTGATCGAGGATTTGATCATTGGATGCGCGACACCGGAAGCGGAGCAAGGGATGAACATGGCTCGCATCATTGCGCTGCGCGCAGGATTGCCAACATCCGTTGCAGGGATGACGGTCAATCGCTTCTGCAGTTCCGGATTGCAGACGATTGCAATCGCCGCCCAAAGCATTCAGACGGGCATGAACGAAGTGTTAGTGGCGGGCGGCGTAGAAAGTATGAGTCGACTGCCTATGGGGGGATACAATATTTCTCCTAACCCGTATTTGGCGGAAAATTACCCGGAATCGTATATGTCGATGGGGCATACCGCAGAAGAAGTGGCAAGGCGTTTTGAAATATCCCGCGCGGAACAGGACGAATTTGCGCTTCGCAGCCACCAACGCGCTGCAGCGGCGATTGAATCCGGGAAATTTAAAGAAGAGATCATTCCTTTTGAAGTGACCTTGTCCGATACGGATGAATCAGGGAAACCACGTGCTAAAAAGATGGTCTTTGATACAGATGAAGGAGTTCGCAAGGACACTTCTCTTGAAGCGTTGGCCAAATTAAAGCCTGCCTTCAGCGTGACAGGAACGGTAACGGCCGGCAATTCATCGCAAACCAGTGACGGTGCTGCCGCGCTAGTAATGATGTCAGCAGATCGCGCGGCAAAAGAAGGGCTCAAACCACTAGGCGTGTTTCGCTCCTTTGCGGTAGCTGGCGTGGACCCAGACATTATGGGGGTCGGTCCAGTAGCGGCGGTACCGAAAGCACTGGAAAAGGCCGGTCTTACAATTGATGACATGGACCTCATCGAATTGAACGAGGCGTTTGCTTCGCAATCGCTTTATGTGATCCGGGAACTCGGAATGAATCCTGACAAAGTGAACGTAAGTGGCGGTGCTATCGCGCTTGGTCATCCGCTTGGATGCACAGGTTCCAGGCAAACCGTCACACTGCTCCACGAACTTGCCCGCCGCAATGGGCGCTATGGGCTTGTCACCATGTGCATTGGCGGCGGCATGGGTGCGGCAGGTGTCTTTGAACGCGTATAATCAAGGAATGGGTAGCCTGATATTGAGAGGAGATCGACGATAATGAGTGAACAAAGGGAATATGGCGCTGCGTTTTTTGTCAAAGCGACCACACCAGATCTGGTTTTTACACCAGAAGAGTTCAATGACGAGCACAAAATGATTGCCAAAACCACGATGGATTTTGTGCAAGGGGAAGTGCTGCCGGTTGGTGAGCAACTTGAGCATCAGGATTGGGACCTCACGGTTAAATTGATGAAAAAAGCGGGCGACATCGGACTTCTCGCTGCTGATGTGCCGGAAGCGTATGAAGGACTTGGCATGGATAAAGTCAGTTCAGCTCTGATAACGGAGTACCTCACACGCGGTGGTTCCTTCGCACTGTCGCAAGGCGCCCACGTGGGGATCGGAACATTGCCGATTGTGTTTTTTGGCAACGAGGCACAAAAGAAAAAATACCTTCCTGATTTGTCATCCGGCAGAAAGTTTGCCGCCTATGCATTGACCGAACCTGGTTCTGGTTCTGATGCGCTTGGCGCGAGAACCACGGCCAAATTGTCTGAAGACGGGAAGTACTATGTCCTCAATGGGACGAAACAATACATCACCAACTCCGCGTTTGCAGACGTGTTCATTGTCTATGCGAAAATCGATGGGGAGCATTTCTCAGCGTTTATTGTGGAACGAGAAACTCCAGGACTCTCGACAGGTCCTGAAGAGAAAAAGATGGGCATCAAGGCCTCTTCCACTCGCCCGCTCATTTTGGAAGACGTGAAAGTGCCAGTTGAAAATCTGCTTGGAGAAGCGGGAAAAGGACATCAAATTGCCTTTAACATCCTGAACATCGGCAGATACAAATTGGCAGTTGGTTGTGTTGGTGGTTCGAAAGCGGCCATCGAGGCTTCGGTGACGTACGCAAAAACCAGGGAACAATTTAAGCAACCGATTTTCAACTTCCCCCTCATGCAATCGAAGATTGCGGATATGGCCGCCCGCACCTATATTGCTGAGAGCGCCGTTTACCGTACGACAGGCGCGATTGATAAAGCACTATCTGAACTCGATCTCAGTGGCGAATATTCTGGTACCGAATCGGCCAAAGCGATCAGCGAGTTTGCCATTGAATGTTCTATCAACAAGGTACTCGGCTCTGAAGTGCTCGACTATGTGGTTGATCAGGGCGTACAAATTCATGGGGGCGCGGGGTTTATTCAGGATTACCCGGTCGAGAGGATGTATCGTGATTCAAGAATTAATCGGATTTTTGAAGGGACCAACGAAATTAATCGCCTGCTGATACCTGGTACCTTGATGAGAAAAGCGATGAAAGGCGAAGTCGCACTGCTTCCAGCAGCCCAGGCATTGCAAAGTGAACTGATGGGCATGATCGAACCAGCCGACGAATCCGCCGTGCTTGGCCGCGAAGCGTTTGCCGTAGAAATGACGCGCAAATTGATTTTGCTTGTCGGCGGAATGGCAGTTCAGAAGTATGGCACCAAACTCGACCAGGAGCAGGAACTCCTCTCGAATATGGCAGATATGGCCATCTATCTCTACGGAATGGAAAGCGGTCTGGTGCGTGCGCAAAAAGCTTTGGCAAGCGGTGCTGCTAATGCGGAACTGCAAGCAGACTATGTGCGCCTCTATGTTGCTGAAACCTTCCCACTTGTGGAGCAGTTTGCAAAAGATTCTGTCGGAGCGATGGAAGAGGGAGACACCCTTCGCACTACGCTTTCAGTAGTCAAAAAGCTGACCAGATACACCGCACCAAATACGGTGACACTTAAACGCAACATTGCAAAGCGCCTGGGTGACGCGGAAAAATACCTGGCATAACATTTGGAATCACACAGGGTTTGAGAGGGGAAAGAGCTCAAACCCTGTTTTTTTATGCGTATTTTTGACTGTCATTGATGATGGAATGAATGAGCGGCAGCCAGACTTTTTGTTCGACAGTCACATCGAAAGCGGACATCACATCGATCGATGGAGAAGCGTTTACAGTACGAATGCCTGGTAACTGTGATGCGTGACGATAGGGGCTGCCAAACCTTGAAATTGTCGAATTGAATGCCTGGTATTTCCTTGTCAAATCACTAGGGTACACCGTTGTGCGTGAGATGTTCCTTCTTGCGCGAAGTGATAATTCGGGATGTAAAAGTGTATTGCGTAAGATAGGAAATTCACCACGAAACATGATATCCTTTTTAGGTAGTAAATAAATGATGACGTTTCTCTTCACACCAAATTTTAATGCGGTTTGAACCTGGTTGTAAAATACATCAATTCGATTGCCGATGATGGCGCCTCCCGTATCATCCGCGATGCGAATGCCAAGCCCAGGGATGTATACTGGTGTCCCATAGGGAATGATTTGCGGATCTACCGCAATGGTTAGTCCCTGAATGGCTTTTTGGCCAGTAGAAGTAATATCGTACCCTGGTTGTCCGGGTAATTTGCCGGTTGACTCATAACCTGCGGTATATGCCGTCAATGTGCACATCATGGCTTTCGCTGTCGCTGGCAGCACGGATATTCTGTCTGGTATTTTCAATCGCTCGCCCGCAAATATCAAATCTGGATTACTCAGAGTGTTTAATTTGACGATATTCTGAACCGTCGTGTGAAATGCACCCGCAATGGCAGACAGTGTGTCACCACGATGTACAATGTAAGTGGCGGTTGCGGTCTGTACATTGATCAATGGATTTGCGTTTTTACCCATAGCAACTTTCAAGGAATAACTGCCAAATGTAAGCAAGACACACGCAATCATGAATATATGCTGACGATTAAGTCTCATAAGTTGACTCCTTTCTTCATTTTCTTGGCAGTATTTACTAAATTGATAAATTGTAAACCTCATAGGTGATTATTTTTATTGATGGGAGCGGTTATTTTGCATTTCAGTGTCATCATCGGGATTGTCATTGTCATTATTTTGGTAGTGTTTGGTTGGGGGGCGTTGCGCTTTCACCGCAAAGGAGATTTCGCATTTCGCATCAGAAAACTGCAAAAAAGGACGTCCGAGCTTATTTCCAAGGTGATGAATTTTGAAAGCGAGTCGGATTATTTCGCTCTATACGAAAATGCGGAAGAAAAGCGCTTGATCAAAGAGGTGGAGGCGATGATAGGCGAAGTGAATCAATTGGCGGTTGATACCAGTGAACATTTAGGGACGTTATTAAAACGCGCCAACAGTTGGTTTGATTTTTCTGATTTGTATGTGGATATAGGTATTCAGGAAGAAAACTTGGAAAAAGCGGAGTCCGCTTACCAATCGGCCGCTGAGAAACTGCAAAAGCTGCCCAAAATATAAGCCGACGAACGACAAAGCGGTCGAAAATGACTGGTTGAATTGCATGGTTTATGATAAGATAAATTTGACTGAGCGCTCGATCGGCGAAGGAGGAGAACCTTTGAGCGGAATGGGACCTATTTCAACACCAGTGAAGGACCCTGAATTAGTTCGTGTCCGTCGCGAACAGATCGTGATGGCGGCAACCAAACTTTTTGCCGAAAAAGGTTATCACAAAACCACCACACGGGAAATTGCACGTGAAAGTGGTTTGGGGACAGGTACTTTATACGAATACGTCAATTCCAAAGAGGATATTTTGTATCTGGTTTGCGACATGATTCACACACAGGTGGAAGATCGACTGAGAATGGTCACTTCACAGGGTAATACGCTGGTAGAGAGAATGCCGCTTATTTTTAATGGCTTTTTTAGGGTAATGGATGAATTGCAAGAATGGGTACTGCTTATCTATCAAGAAACCAAATCACTTCCCGGAAATTATATGGAATATGTGCTTGCCAGGGAAGAAAAAATCACGGAATTTTTTGCGGAACTGATACGCGCAGGAATGGAAGACGGTTCGTTTGTCATTGAACCGGAAGTGGTATCTTTGATGGCCCATAATATTGTGGTATTGGGGCAGATGTGGGCTTTCCGGCGCTGGTCGTTACAGAAGAAGTATTCTCTTGAAACATTTATCGAGACTCAGACGTCATTGCTGATGAGAGAACTGGTGGCACAAGAAAAATAAGGGGAGGATTTATATGGAAACAGAACGATATCTGCCGCAACATCTTGTTCGTTTTGTCACCGCAGCGAGCCTGTTTGACGGGCATGATGCTTCTATCAACATTTTTCGCAGACTGTTGCAAGCGAGCGGTGCTGAGGTAATTCATTTGGGGCACAACCGTTCGGTGAAGGAAATCGTCGACGCTGCCATTATGGAAGATGCGCAAGCGATTGCGATCAGCTCATACCAGGGCGGACATATGGAGTTTTTTAAGTACATGGTGGATATGTTAAAGGATCGGGGAGCAGGTCACATCCGTGTTTTTGGCGGTGGCGGCGGAGTGATTGTTCCCCGTGAAATAGAGGAACTTCACGAGTATGGGGTGGCGCGCATTTACTCTCCTGATGATGGCCGCGCCATGGGGCTGCAGGGAATGATCAACGACATGTTGAGAAATTCTGACTGGCCAACTCCCAAAGCTCGTGCAGCGGCTTTTATGGATGGCAATGGGAAGCTAGCAAAAGACGATTTACTGACGATTGCCGAACTGATCAGCCTCGTAGAAGAGAAGGTGGGTGATCGTGAGGCTTCGACGAGTGTACTTCAGAAAATAGTGCATGAACCGGCGCTAGATAGCGTCGTCGTAGGAATAACGGGTACAGGCGGTGCGGGGAAAAGTTCACTGACCGATGAACTGGTCAGGCGCTTTTTACGGGATTTTAAGGACAAAACAGTTGCCATCTTATCCGTGGACCCGTCCCGGCAGAAAAGCGGCGGAGCACTGCTTGGCGATCGCATTCGCATGAACGCGATCCACGATGGGCGCGTGTACATGCGTTCACTCGCGACGAGAAAATCCCATTCAGAACTGTCCCTCGCGATTCAGGACGCCATTCAGGTCGTAAAAGCTGCGGGATTTGACCTGATCCTTGTAGAGACAAGCGGAATTGGCCAAGGGGATGCCGCTGTGTCTGAAATTGCTGACGTCAGCATGTACGTCATGACTGCGGAATTTGGCGCCCCTTCGCAACTCGAAAAAATCGATATGCTTGATTATGCGGACCTAGTTGCGATTAACAAGTTTGACCGCAAGGGCGCAAACGATGCGCTTAGGCATGTGCAAAAACAGATTCAGCGCAACTTCAATCGTTTTCACGAAAAGCTTGAAACAATGCCGGTCTACGGTACGATTGCGAGCCAATTCAACGATATCGGCACCAATACGCTCTACCTGGCGCTGATTAATTCCATTAACGAGAAAAAAGGATATTCATGGCAAAGTGGGTTATCTCTCGTGACAGGGATACCGAGCCGCACGTCGTTGATCCCAGGCGATCGGGTGCATTATTTGTTGGATATTGTGCAGAAAGTGCGCGGGTATCGAGCGGAGGTCGAAGAGCAGGCAAAGTATGCGCGAACCCTGTTTCAATTGGAGGGGGCAAAGGCCGCTTTGCAAGATGAGGGTGAGACGACGAAAAACGCTATTGACCGCAAATTGGAGGAAACCAAATCCAGGTTAAAGCCAAAATCACTCTCGGACATTGCGGAATACGCTGAAGTGGTCAGTCATTACAGGGCAAAAGAACTGGTGACCGTCATACGTGGTAAAGAACACCGGCAACCACTTTATCACAAGTCTTTATCTGGACTCGACATTCCCAAGGTGGCAGTGCCAACGCTGCATGATTATGGCGATATTATCCGGTATATGGGCCTTGAAAATGTGCCGGGATCATTTCCTTATACTGCTGGTGTATTTCCTTTAAAACGCACAGAAGAAGAGCCCCGTCGACAATTTGCGGGAGAAGGAACCCCTGAGCGAACCAATCGCAGGTTTCACTTTTTATCTAAAGAAGACAAGGCCAAAAGATTGTCCACCGCGTTTGACAGCGTCACGCTTTACGGTGAGGACCCTGCAGAAAGACCGGATATTTACGGGAAAATAGGAGAGAGCGGTGTCTCTATCTGCACCCTTGAAGATATGGAGAAGCTTTATTCGGGGTTTGACCTCGTCGATCCAAATACTTCCGTTTCGATGACGATCAATGGGCCAGCGCCAATGATCCTTGCCATGTATTTGAACACCGCGATCAATCAGCAAGTGCGCATAAAAGAGAGTGAACTGGGAAGGTCCCTCACCGGCGAAGAACTGGCCGAAGTGAAAGAACAGACGCTGCAAGTGGTGCGAGGAACCGTCCAAGCCGATATCCTAAAGGAAGATCAGGGCCAGAACACTTGCATTTTCTCTACGGAATTTGCGCTTCGTTTGATGGGTGACATTCAGCAGTACTTTATCGACCATAAAATGAGAAATTACTATTCAGTGTCGATCAGCGGCTACCATATTGCAGAGGCTGGAGCCAATCCGATTACACAACTTGCGTTTACGCTTGCCAATGCATTTACGTACGTTGAGTATTACCTCAGTCGCGGCATGAACATTGATGAATTTGCACCGAATCTGTCCTTCTTTTTTAGCAATGGGATGGATCCTGAGTACACAGTGATGGGGCGCGTGGCGCGCAGGATCTGGTCCGTCGTGATCCATCACCTCTATGGTGGGAATGAGCGAAGCCAAAAATTAAAGTACCATATTCAAACCTCTGGCCGATCGCTTCATGCGCAGGAAGTAGATTTTAACGACATCCGTACAACGCTACAGGCGCTGCTTGCGATCTATGACAATACGAATTCTCTCCACACCAATGCGTATGACGAGGCGATCACCACGCCGACAGAAGGTTCTGTGAGACGGGCAATGGCGATCCAGATGATTATCAATCGGGAATTTGGCCTGACAAAAAATGAAAATCCCATTCAGGGAGCCTACATTGTCGAAGAATTGACCGACCTTGTCGAACAGGCAGTGCTTGAAGAATTTCTCCGTTTGCATGAGCGGGGCGGCGTGCTTGGTGCGATGGAGCTACAATACCAACGTGGAAAAATCCAGGAAGAATCGCTTTATTATGAAACCCTCAAGCATTCCGGGGAGTTGCCGATCATCGGCGTAAACACGTTTATCAATCCTTTAACGCTGCAGGAAGACTACCAGGCTCCAGAACTGGAACTCGCAAGGGCGACAACGGAAGAAAAAGAATTACAGATCAACTCTCTCAGAAAGTTCCAGGCTACGCACAAAGAAGAGTCACAAATTGCGCTTGAACGTCTGAAAAAAGTAGCAGAAACTGACGGCAACGTGTTTGCGGAACTGATGGAAACGGTGAAAGTGGCTAGCCTTGGTCAGATCACCGCTGCACTCTATGAAGTTGGCGGACAATATCGTCGAAATATGTAATATGGTACAATACGGGCGAAACGGTTTCTAGGAGGAATTGAATAGATGTCGCTCTTGCAGACACTGATTTTCGCCCTTGTACAAGGCATTACGGAATTATTCCCCATTAGCAGTGTGGGCCATGGGGTATTGATTCCATTTCTTTTTCATTGGCCCAACATTCAGTCGAGCCCCTCATTTTTACCGTATATCGTCATGTTGCATGTGGGGACCGCTGTGGCACTGCTCATCTTTTTTATCGTGGACTGGCTGGTGTTTTTGCGCGCTGTATTTGTACCGTCCAAAGCGCCTAGCAAGCACGAGGCGAGGATGGCTCGAAAAGAGTTTTTCCTGATTATTGTTGCTACCATCCCGGCAGTGATTTTGGGAGGACTTTTTACTCATAAATTTGAAACACTTTTTGGGAATCCCCGTGTGGCGATGATTTTTTTGATTGTCAACGGCATCATTTTGCTTTACGGAGACCGTTTAATGAAACGCGCGGGCAGAAGGGAAGCGCATGATTTATCCTATGGACAAGCTTTGGTCATAGGCATTTTGCAGTCATTTGCCCTGATTCCGGGATTTTCAAGATCCGGTATGTCGATGATTGGCGGACTTGTGTACGGTCTTCGCTACGAAGCAGCGGCAAGATTCAGCTTTTTGCTCGCCACTCCGATCATTCTCGGGGCGGCAGTAAAGGAACTTCCCAAGCTTCATCATGCGGCTCACGGCATGATGACAATGGCCCTGATTGGCGGGCTGGTTGCAGGAATTGCCGCGCTATTTAGCACTTGGTTTTTGATGCGATACTTTAAGACCAGAGAAGTGAGAGCACTACGTCCGTTTGGGATTTACTGTCTGGTAGTAGGCGTAGGAACGTTGATTCTCAGCTTTTTTATCTAATATATTCGCCTATATTTAAGAACGGTGGATAAAAATACTGCCTGATTGCAAACCTCTAACCAAGGGGGGATGATATGCGAACCTTGGGATGGTTGAATATGCAATCAGGCAGTTCGCTTTTGATCTGGCTGAATTCATTGTTTTTGGCGGCGATGGCGCTGTCCGGAACATTTATCAACATTTACATATTTCGTGTAGACCACTCGGTTGCCGCCATTGGGCAATTTAATTTTTTTGAATATATTGCCTATCCCTTTGCTTTTTTGGCAGCAGGCAAAGCGTCTTCTTTTGTCAAGGAAATATGGTTTTTAAGGGCTGGCGTGGTCTTGCTCACCGGTTTCTTTCTATGGATTATCATGCAGGGGAATGCGCCAATGGTGGACCTCTCTCTGTTGGGTATTTTATACGGGTTTGGGCAAGGGATTTATTGGTTTGGATTCAATATCCTCAGTTTTGATTGGACCACATGGGAAACGAGACCTTCTTTTCAAGGGACGCTAGGTTTTGCCGGGTCTATTGCCACTACTGCGTTTCCGTTTGTGGCTGGTATTCTTATTTCAAAGGCAAAAAATTTTTCTGGATACCATCTCGTCTTCATTATTTCTTTGATGCTATTTGCGTTCTTATTGCTTCTCACTGCGAAAGCAACGCACAGTCGCAAAGAGAAAACATATCATCTTCGAGAAGGATTTCGCTTTCGGGCTGACCCGGATTGGTTTCGTTTGTGGGTAGGGACCATCGCGTTTGGTCTTCGTGAAGGGGTCTATGCGTTTTTTATCAGTATCGTGGTGTATTCCTTGACAAAAAGTGAAGAATTTTATGGCATGTTTAGCTTGGTCATAGGCACTTTATCGTTTTGTGCGTTTTTTTTAGCTGGTAGGCTTCAAAAATGGAAAGTTTCAAAAAAAGCTCTACTATTCGTTGCGGCAACGTTACTGGGTGTGCTGTCGCTACTTTGGCTGGTGTTTGAGAACATCAGGACGCTATGGGTGTTTGGCGTATTTACTGCGTTATTTTTTCCGGTTTTTATGGTTCCTTATCAAACGATATTATTAAACGAAATTGAAGAGACGAGGCGTTCTATTCAACATCGCACCGCGTATTTCATCAGCCGTGAGGTTGCATTGGCATTAGGGCGATTGACGGGGGTGGGATTGATTTGGTGGGTGGCCGCGAATTATAGGTGGCCACAAGTCATTCACACCTACAGTTTGATCGGGCTTGGCTTTATTATCACTGCTTATGCGATCAGAAAGGTTGAATTTAAAACCAAAAAGGAACCATCCATCAGTGGGGCAGACTGATCGACTCGGCAAATTGTCGGATCGATCAGGTTGTCCCATCTTCTGTAGGCACCTTATGGTCTCGTAATCTTAGTCTTGGAAATCTTAAAGATTAAGACTTAAAGAAGTTGCGGTTCTTTTCAATGAATGATTTTTCGGAATCTGGCACAAAATCTTCCTGGAAAATGGCAGAAACCGGGCACACAGCTTCGCAAGCGCCGCAGTCAATGCAGGTATCAGGATCGATAAAGAACTGATCTCCACCGTCGTGGATAGCGTCAACCGGGCATGTTTCCACGCAATCGGCTGCTTTTTCATTGATGCAAGGTGATGTAATCACGAATGCCAAGAAAAATCACTCCTCTACTTTTACTTTCTTATTCATCATATAATACACCTATCTTTTCTTCAACTGTATTGACAAGATAGACACAAATGTGTCCTTAACTTGCGGGGGATTTCCGGTTGGGGTAAACTGATATAGTAAGTTTCCAATACATCCTAGAGGCGCTAACAGGTGGAATTGCATGTGACATGCCAACGTCGAAGGGATGGGTGTCCGTGTTTCAATGTCCGATCTGTGGTGAGCTAATGGAAGCATTGACAAACAATCATTGTCAAAGCCGCCATCAGATGTCTCGTAACGAACTCATTGGCCGATACGGTGTGCCCAAATACGTAATACCGGCAATGAAGCGGGAGATTCAACAATGGATACGTTCTTCACAAGTCATTACGAAGTTGGATTTTGAGGTGGCTCAAGGTGCTGTGAGGAATCAAATCCGGCGGCCATGAATTCTTAATCTTTTGGCTAGAAACCCTTATTTCCCCAAATCTCAAACCGAATGAGATTTGGGTTTTTTGAATTGCTTTGCTACCAACACGCAAAATAAGCGTATGATGAAGTGTAAGCAATCCACTTGCAATGGAGGAAATTTATTTTGGAAAATGAATGGGTAACGCTTTTTGAAGAAGGCATTGATGCACAGGTGAAAAGCACTGGCAAGTATAAAACCACCACGGTTTACGCGGTGATTGATCTGCCGCTTGAAAAATCTACAGTAACGAAAAATGCTTTAATGCCAGCACTTCTTTTGCATGGGACGTCCAGCAAACCCGCACCGGAATTGTTGATGAGAGCGATCGAGGAATTGTACGGAGCTAGTATGCATGCAAGAGTGGGGAAACATGGCGATGTTCAAACGTTTGAATATATTTTACAGGTGCCTGATGAAAACATTGTCGGTGAATCAGGATTATTTGAACAAGCCCTTCAATTGTTTGCAGAAATGATTTTTGATCCATTGCAGGAGGATTCAGGATTTTCCCGGCGAGCGCTTGACATTGAGCGAACGCTGCATGAGCAAAAGATATTGAATTTGATCAACGATAAAATGAGCTATGCGGCAGAGAAATGCCTGGAAATCATGGCTGAGGGTGAACCATATGGGATTCCGAGGCTTGGATATGCAGAAGACTTGCAGGATCTTGATGCAAAGACTCTTTTGCAGGATTATGTGAATATCGTCAAGCATCGACCGCTTCACATTTATATTGTGGGAAATGTGGATTTTGACATGGTAAAAAGTGTGGTGGGACGAGTGTTTGGCCGTTACATCAACCTGCATCATACTGTCGAGGGCAGCGAATTACCTCGCCAAATCGCAAAGCGCAAGGAATCCCTGGAGGAAAAGCAAAAAATAGAGGAAATGGATGTCAATCAAGGCAAATTGAATCTGGGGCTGCGCACAGGGATCAATTATGCATCGGACGATTATCCGTCGCTTCTTATGTACAATGGCATTCTAGGTGGATTTCCTCACTCCAAGCTGTTTTTGAATGTCAGGGAAAAAGCCAGCCTGGCCTACTATGCGTCAAGCAGATTGGAAGGACTAAAAGGTTATTTGTACATTTATGCAGGTATCGACTCTCAGCGCTATGACGATGCGCTAACCGTGATTAAAGAGCAGTTGGCTGAAATCAAACAAGGCCACATTTCTGATGATGAGATCGAATTCACAAAAGTCGGTTTGATTAATCAGTATATGCAATCTGATGATCCTCCTTTGACGGGCGCAGCATTACAGATGTATGCGCGTTATACGGGCAGGGCCTGGTCTGTCAAGGAATTGATTGACGCAATTGAGAAAATGGATAAAGAGGATGTGGTTCGGGTCGCCGCGCAGGTCCAACTGGACACCATCTACTTTCTGAAAGGCAAAGAGGGGGATGCAAGGTGACAACATGGACGGAAAAGCAATCAGAACGTTTGCGTGAAAAGATATATGAGGCAGAGTTCGCGAACGGATTAAAAGTTTTTATTCTCCCTAAACCCGAATTTCGACAAACTTATGCCACTTTCACCACCAAGTATGGATCACTCGATAACGAGTTTATCAGTGCATCAAGTGGTAAGCGCGTACGAGTTCCAGATGGGATTGCCCACTTTCTCGAACACAAGATGTTTGAGGAAGAAGATGGCGACGTGTTTAACCAATTCGCGAAGTTTGGCGCTCAGGCTAATGCCTACACCACATTTGATAGTACGACCTATCTGTTCTCTTCTACCAGTCACGTTGAAGAAAATTTGCGTGTGTTGCTGGACTTTGTGCAAAACCCGTATTTCACAGACCAAAACGTCGATAAGGAAAAAGGGATTATTGCACAGGAAATTAAAATGTATGAAGATACCCCTAACTGGCGCTCCTATTTTGGCCTGTTGAAGGGGTTTTATGGAGATCACCCTGCTGCAACGGATATCGCTGGTACCGTGGATTCAATTGGTCAAATCACCAAAGAAGACCTGTATGAATGTTACCGTACCTTCTATCACCCATCGAACATGATTCTGTTCATCGTGGGGCCTGTACATCCGGAAAAAGTATGGGATTGGATCCAAAATAACCAAGAAGCCAAGGCATTTCAAAAGCGGCAAGAGATCGCTAGATTCTACCCTGATATGCCCCAAAAAGCAGTGCACCAAAGCTTGGAATCGCGTTTGGCGATAGCTCAGCCCAAGGTTCTCTTTGGGTATAAGGATATTTTTTATCATACCGATCCGATGGTGAGAAATCGTCACGAGGCGGCGATGGAATTGTGGATGGACGCACTCCTTGGACGTGGATCCAAATTGTTTCACGACTTAATCGAAGAGGGATTAACCGATCAGGGATTCAGTGTAGAATACGAAATGACTGAGCGCTATGCGCATTCCATCTTTGGCGGAAACTCCAAAAAGCCAATGGACCTCGTTTTGCGTGTGCAAAATGCGCTGACTAATACAGCAAAGAGCGGCTTAAACCAAGATGATTTTCTTCGGGCAAAGCGAAAAGCGATCGGACGGTTTGTATCGTTGCTTGATTCGCCGCAGGGAGTGGCGCATGTGTTTACCTCCCAAAAACTTCGCGGTATCGATATTTTTGATACGATGCAAGTACTTGAACAAATAGACTTGACAGAAGTGAATGATGCATTAAGGGCCCATCTGCAAAATGATCAGCATGCGGTTTCCTTGATTCGTCAACTTGATGGGGAGGCGTGAAAAGCTGGCGGAGCGAAAAGTGGAACTCGTCATTCCCAGAGAAGACAGCGGCAAAAAACTTCATCGATATTTAAGACAGGCGCTACCTGGGATGCCGCTCAGCGGCATTTATAAAATGATCCGGGTGGGACGAATAAAGATCAATGGAAAAAAAGGTAAAATGGATTCTCCGTTAAACGCGGGGGATCAACTCGTCATTTTTATGTCGAGTGACGATTATCAGGAACTCAAAAAAGAGCAGCCAAAGTATGTGGGCATTCCTACTTCCATCGATGTCGTTTATGAAGACGAATCCATATTGGTGGTGAATAAACCTGCCGGCCTGTTGACTCATCCGGATGCAAAAGAACAAAAAGATACGCTGGTGAATCGCGTGCTGGCTTATCTTCATGAAAAAGGGGAGCTTGGGGCAATGCGCACCTTCATGCCGGCCCCCGTCCATCGATTGGATCGCAATACATCTGGAATTGTGCTCTTCGGTAAGGACCAGTCTACCCTAAGGTCACTGACTGCCTCTGTTCGTGATCGAAATATACAAAAAATCTATCTGGGAATTGTATGGGGGAACTGGGATGGCACAGGTGACATCAAGGTCAATTTGGTAAAGGAAAATAAGCCAGGCGGAACAGTGCTTATGAAAGTAAATTCCGCTGCTGAGGGAGTGAACGCGCACACCAGGTATCAGGTGCTTGGCACTACGTCATCGTATGCACTGGTAAAGTTAGATTTGATTAGCGGTAGGACTCACCAGTTGAGATCTCATCTGGAAAGCGTAGGGCATCCGCTTGTCGGAGACATCAAATATGGTGGGCAGGCGGGTTTGGGGGTCAACCATCAACTGTTGCACGCCTACTCGCTGACGCTTCCAAATGGCGAGAAATGGGTGGCAGCGCCTCCAGCACCATTTATGGAGGCGCTAAAACGCGCGAAATTAATTAGATATCTTCCGCAGGATTAACGCCCAATCAATTGTCTCACAATGTAGCTTGCCAGAATCAATCCGGCGACGGGCGGAACAAATGCGATACTAGCAGGTGGTGTTGCCGCTTTTCGGGGCAGTTCCTGATCTATATCCAACGTATTAACGCGATATTGATGAACTGGGGTAAGCGGTGTTTCTGTGGAGCATACGACAGGCAAAGGCTCGGAAAATCCGCGTTTTTTTAACTCTCGTCTCATTACTTTTGCGATCGGATCGACACTTGTTTCAAACAAATCAAGGACTTCAAATTTTGTCGGGTCCAGTTTGTTCGCCGCCCCCATGCTTGAAATGATGGGGATGCCACGTGAATTCGATTCAAGGATAAGTAAAATTTTAGAACTGATCGTATCAATGGCATCAGCGATGAAATCTAGTGGATCTGCGAACACTTCGTTCACGCTGGATGCCTCAAAAAACATTTTTTTGCGAATGACCTGGCACTCTGGATTGATCTGGCGAATGCGTTCTGCCATCACGTCCACTTTTGCTTTTCCGATCGTGTCGTCAAGGGCGATCAATTGGCGATTGATGTTGGTGACGTCTACCACATCCTTGTCGACGAGAAGCAAACGGCCGATGCCAGCGCGGGCAAGCGACTCTGCCGTAAACGACCCTACGCCGCCAAGCCCAAAAACGGCCACGCTAGACTCTTGCAGGCGCGACATGGCTTCACTGCCAAGCAATAATTCGGTGCGCATAAAACGATTCATTGAGTACCTCCTTTAACGCTGCGAACATGATACTTAGTATAGACGATGATGAGATTTTGTCGATGGTGGGATGGGTGGTTATGGGTTTTAAGCCTTGGCAATTGGCATTATTGCGTTTTTTGGCCATTTATGTTTCAATCAACGTCATTTTAATTGTCGATTTGTTGCTTTTTGGTCCATTCACCATGACGGGTTACAATGAAAGAGCGACAGTAATCGGCATTGGCGGCATCGCTGTCGCGCTGATGATGACTAGATTCGGCGGGGGATCAGCGGAAGACGGAACCTTTTACGCTGCCGATGAGGAAGCGGAAATCAGGCGCAAAAGCAGAAGAGGTTGGATGTATGCCGCTTTATGGGTGGCCATCGTGCTGCTTTTTACAGCGGGAATCAGTCAATGGTATTTTTAATTTAAGGAGTTAACTTTGTGCGTATTCGCTCATATTTCGGGCTATGGCTGGGGAGGGCGACGAAATTCGCTCTGCGAATCAGCGGACGATCAGGGACTAGCCTTCCAGGGCTCGTGGCGGGGAAATTGGCTCCACATTTGTTGCAGGATTTAATGACACAACTCACCGATTGCGTGATGGTGACGGGGACGAACGGCAAAACGACGACCACCGCTATTTTATACGCATTTTTAAGTGAAGACACGAAGTGGCTGACGAATCGCGGAGGAGCGAATTTACATCAAGGCTTGTTAGCGACTATGCTTGGCGCCAGCACGCTTTCGGGTAAGTTGCTGGTCAAAAAAGCGGTGCTAGAAGTGGATGAGGCCACTCTTCCTAAAATCACTGCCTTTTTTCATCCTACAGCGATACTCGTGACCAACGTGTTGCGAGATCAACTGGACCGCTATGGCGAGGTGGATCAGACACTGCGTCTTTTAAGTGAGGGGACAAGCTATCCGGGAACTGCGCTCGTAACGAATGGCGATGACCCGTTGGCGATGTCGCTTGGCATCCATCGGTCAGAATTGACCTACTATTATGGATTCACCCATAGTCCTGAAGTTACTACGACTAGGGCCGATGTTCGCGATGGGGCGTTTTGTCTTCTATGCGGCCAGGAACTGGTATATGATTACTTTATTTATGGACAAGTCGGATCCTACCATTGTCCGAATGGTCATTTTCAACGACCAGTTCCGGATTTTGGCGGTCAGTATGATGGAATCACCGGACAGTTGCTGGTTGAAGAATTTAAATCACGACCCAATCCAGTCTTTGCAATTCAGTCGCCGGTAAGAGGAATCTTTAATCAATACAACCTGCTTGCCGCTATCAGTGTCGCGAGAGTGCTTGGCATCTCACCTTCAAAGATCCAAAAGGGAATTGTCAATTATGAAGCGCCTACGGGAAGGTTTCAGGTGTTTCAGGGCACACCATCGAGAATTTTGGCACTAGTTAAAAACCCCACCGGTGCCAATAGTGTGCTTCGTGCGATAGAAGAAGATGAAAACGATAAAGTAGTGTGTTTTATAATCAATGACGATGACGCAGACGGACGGGATGTATCCTGGTTGTGGGACATTAACATTGAAGAATTCTTTCCCAGGTCTGTTTGCAAATCGTGGATTTGTGCCGGCACGCGTAGTCTGGACATGGCGCTTCGACTCGCTTACGCCGGAGTAGATCGAAACAGCATCAAAGTAGTTGAAAAGCTTTCTCAATTGGTGGATGCCACGTCAGTAAATGTCCATACAGTATATTTGTTATCCACGTATACTGCCCTTTATCCGCTTAATGAGATCCTTCGGGAAGGTGTGAAAAATGGCTAGGACTTTGCGTTTTGTGCATCTCTTTCCTGAACTGTTGAATTTATATGCAGACCAGGGGAATCTTTCTGTACTAATGTCAAGGGCAAAATTACGTGGCATCGATGCAGAAATTGTGCCCATTAAGCTGGGCATGAAGATTGATTTTGATCAAGCCGATTTTGTGTTGCTAGGCGGAGGGTCCGACAGGGAGCAGGCGATTGTCGGAAAAGAACTACTTGCCTATCGCCAGGATTTCTTAAACGCTATTGATGGAGGACTTCCCTTACTCGCTGTTTGTGGCGGATATCAATTGCTTGGTGAATATTATGAACTCCCTACTGGTGAAAAAGTGCCTGGATTGCATTTACTTGAAATGACAACTCGTGCGGGGGGCCAACGTCTCATTGGAAATATCGCCATCGAGTGGATCAAGAGTGATCAAGGACCGAAAAAGACGCTGGTAGGTTTTGAAAATCACGGTGGCAGAACCATTCACGATTATCCGCCCCTGGGTACTGTGGTGAAAGGTTATGGCAATAACGGTGTCGATCGGAAAGAAGGGGTGCAATACAAAGGCATAGTCGGCACCTATATTCATGGTCCACTGTTGCCCAAAAATCCTCACTTGGCGGATTATCTCATCAAAAATGCATTGAGATACCGCGGATTTACGGACGAACTCGACGAACTTGACGATCAATTGGAATGGCGCGCTCATCAAAGGGTATTAGATCGAATGCAAGTCACTCAAAGTCACTAACACTCGATAGTGGTTGTAAAAAAAAGAATTTATTCTTATTGCTTATTTTTTAATAGTGACTATAATAAAGTTATCAAAATAAAGTTAGTGATACGTAGTTTATTGCATGAAAGTTCAACGAATGCACAAAGTGAGGAGAACATACGGATGATGCCAGCTTTATTTATTGCGCATGGAGCACCGTTACTTGCCATCGAAGAAAATGAATATACCAGTTTTCTGGCAGGTCTCAGCCAACAATTTCCCAAACCCAAAGCGGTGGTGGTATTTTCTGCGCATTGGCTTGCAGAGGAGCAAAATATTAGCGAAGTGGACCATTACTCCACCATTTATGACTTTGGCGGATTTCCAGACGAGTTGTACCAAATTAATTACCCGGCATTCAATGATCTCGAGATCGTTCAAGAGATAAAAAGCCTGCTGTCAACACAACGGATAGGGTATGATGCAGACACTGTGAGAGGACTCGACCATGGTGCATGGGTCGTGCTTCGGTTACTTTATCCTAACGCGGAGGTCCCGGTCGTGGCGATGTCCGTCAATCCTTATTTGTCTCCTCAAGACCAGTATCGTATAGGAGTAGCTTTAAGTTCACTAAGAAAAAAAGACATTCTGGTAATCGCGAGCGGAGGGACCGTTCACAATCTTGGCGCCATCAGGTGGGAAGGCAACTCGGTCGACGAGTGGGCGCTGCAATTTGACGAGTGGCTGGAAAAACGGCTGATCGAGTGGGATTTGACTTCACTATACCAATACCGGACATTAGCACCATATGCTAAATTTGCGGTTCCAACTTATGGTACAGAGCATTTTGTTCCAATTTTTTACGCGATGGGGGTCGCTCATGAAATTCAGAAAGCGACGTTGCTTTATCGCGGTTACCGTTATGGTAGTCTTAGTCACAGTGTTTGGCAGTTCGGTTGATATCAGAATTGATTTGTTAAATAAAAGTGCTACCGCATCGCTCTTTCAAAGCTTTGCGATAGCACTTTGTTCGTTTTTCAAACATGAAATCCAGCCTATGACTGGCGGTTTTTTCTATCCTCATATATCATCAGGCCCTTGGCGTTGAGTTCCAAGTCTACCGCCATTTCGCTTAGTTCTTCTGACGGTTGAATCCCTGAATTCTGTAAATAGTGGCGGATATGGCTTCTAAGTTCATCCTGAATGCCTTCCCAGCCTCGGTTTGAAGCAAACACTCGATCACTCAATTCCTTAAATGCCATCGCGCCTTCTAACGTCCCACGATAGGCTTCTTCTGCAGGAGATGGGCCAAAGTGAGTATGATAGACAGTGTCCACATTCAACTTCTTTATTTTGTCTACCGTATAGGCGACTCCTTCAGGATCAAAATCTGTCGGACTGGTGGACGGAAATACAAATTCAGTGTTCCATCCTGTGAATGACTTTACGTAGCGAATGCCAAGTGAATCTCCTGAAAACACCCCGGATATTTCCGGATCATGGACGACAAAATGATGTTTGGCGTGACCTGGAGTATCGAAAAACACCAATTTCCGGTCACCTATATCAATCGACTCGCCGTCTTCCCTAATCAATACTTGTTGCTCGGGAATAGGAAGGATATCGCCAAAAAGTGCATGCATTGCCTCGCCATATACTTGAGATGCACCTTGTATTAAACGCGAAGGATCAATCAGATGACGGGCAGCACGCGGATGGGCAACAAAAGTTGCATTTTTGGCCAACTTTGCCAGTTTTCCTGCTCCTCCTGCGTGGTCAAGGTGGACGTGGGTAACGATGACATAATCGAGGTCTTCCGCCGTAAGGTTTAACCGCTGTAAGCTGTCTAAAATGTGATCCAAGGAATTCGCTGAGCCTGTTTCAATCAAAGTTTTTTTGGGACCATTATATAAATACGCGCTGGACCTGCCGGCTTGTCCTTGTTCATATAGATCGAACATGTACAGAGAATCTTGAAGCAAAATCAAATCGCTCATCCTCTAAGCCTCCGTTTCTTTTTTAAGGTGTCTGATTTCAAAGTAACTGATTTCGCAGAACTTAAACGTTCTGCTAATGGCAATACATTATCGAAGGGAAAAACGTCTTCTTGAATTTGCACTTCTTCTCGTGTGTACCGCGATAGTGCCAATAAAATCCCCATGGCGGCCATTTTTGCAACCAGAGCCGTTCCTCCATAACTGATGAATGGCAATGGAATTCCAGTGACAGGAATCAAACCAGTCACTGCTGTCACATTGATCAGGGTGCCCACTCCAATCATGCCTGAAATGCCAAACGCAAGCAGTGAGGCAAATCGGTTCTGTAGATTCAGGCCGACTTTGATCCCTCTCCAGACAAGCGATGCGTAGAGGGCAAGCACTACGAATGCGCCTACTACTCCTAATTCCTCCACGATGACAGCAAATATAAAGTCCTCGTGCGGGATGGGGAGGTACAGATATGGCGAGATGCCTTGCCCCAGACCTTGGCCAAACAACCCACCGTGATAAATGGCCATCAATGATTGCTGTATCTGGTATCCGCCTTTATTGACGAGCGCCTGGCTCCAAGGATGAAGGAATACCTGAATTCGAATGTTACGATATGACTCAAATACGGCAAAGGCGATCACCATCGGGATAAACATCAACCCGATGACAAGCAAATGGAGAAACCTCACACCTGCTGCAATGACGATCACGATTCCGGATAACAGCAGGAGCATTCCGGTTCCCATGTCAGGCTCAAGTAGTACCAGTATGAACTGAAATCCGAGCATCAATAATGGCGGCAATACACCATGTCTAAAGTCATGCAACTTTTTCTTGTTTTTATCGAATATATAGGCAAGATAAAACAAAATACCGATCTGCGCGAATTCGCTGGGTTGGATAGGGCCGAGCCAACGCCTGACACCAGCCGCTTTATGGCCTATGCCCGGAATGAGAACAGCAATCAGCATTATAAGTGTGATGATCGAAAAAAACTTAGCCCACCTGCGAATGGTGTTTGGTCCGATATTCATTAAAATCAACATCAAAACCAATCCGATGATTGCAAAAATGATTTGCCGTTTCACATAATAAGTGGGTGGTTCGCCCACCACCTGAACGGCCCACACCATACTGGCACTAAAGATCATCAGCAAACCGAACGCAACAAGGGTGAGCACAATGAACAAGATAAGAAAATCAGGCTTGTGCCTTTTCATGCGTCACCTCCGTATCTAATTTTAATTCGCTGTAAATGGAAGACCTCCTGCTCTTTTTTCGTTGTGGAGACAAAAATTACGCATCTTGTCCGAAAAATGTGAATGGCGTTATTTTCTTAAGTTTGCTAAGTTTATAATTGGTTCCTCCATTGTAAGTGGAGCCAGGGAAGAGGTGTGAAGCATCTCCCATATCAATCTTGCGGAATGGATCCACCATTATGGCTATTTTGGATTAACCGGAGCGATGGTACTTGGCATTGTAGGATTGCCATTGCCTGACGAAACGCTGTTAACGGCAGTCGGGTATCTGGTCTACCGTGGCCAAATGGCGTATTTCCCTTCTGTGATGGCAGGTATGCTTGGTGCAATCTCAGGGATTACATTTAGTTACGTGCTAGGGAGTCTTGTTGGGAGAACTGTTTTGATGAAGTTAGGAAAATTCCTTCATATTAAGGAAAATAAGTGGGCGAGAGCGGAAAATTGGCTAGATAAATACGGTGGGTTTGCTCTGTTTGGAGGTTTTTTTATACCAGGCGTAAGGCATGTCACTGCGATCGTGGCAGGGCTTGGCAATTTTACGTTTCGGCGTTTTGTGTTTCCTGCCTATTTTGGAGCTTTCGTATGGGTTATTGTCTTTATTACATTGGGACGTTTTGCAGGGCCACAAGTAGAATCAGTGTCGATGATTCTTTATCGATACCTTGAATGGACCATTTACTTCAGTATTGCAGCGCTTCTTGTTATTGTGGTGGCATTCTGGCGTTGGTTCCGGATAGGTGCCACCCAGAAAAAGAGATAATTGAAGGAAGTGGAGCGAAATCGATGGAATCGATCATAAAAAGAAATATAAGAGATTTGGATTATCCATTAATCATGGTCATGATCCTTATCTCTGTTTATAGTGTGATAGCGATTTATACCGCTACTTATGGGAAATCTGACCCCAATATTCCTTCTCATATCATCGTTCGTCAATTGATATGGGAAATGTTAAGCTATATTGCCATGTTTGCCATGATGTTGATGGACTATCACACGCTCTCCAAATACAGGTGGTGGATTTACGGTATCTCCATCTTTTTGCTGATAGCGGTTTTTGCGTTTTCAAGGGTCAACGGCGCTCACAGCTGGATACATCTGCCTGGCGGCGGCAGCATTCAGCCTTCAGAATTTGCGAAACTCACGTTTATCATTTGGACAGCGGATTATATGGCCAAAATGAACGAAAAGGAATTTCCTAATTATTCCTTCAAAGGATTGCTTCCTATTTTAATCGCCTTTATCGTGCCCTTTTTATTGATCTTAAAAGAGCCGGCGCTTGGTCAGTCGCTTGTGTTGTTTGTCATTCTCTTCTCGATGTTGCTCGTTTATGTGAAACGAAGATACCTGCAAGTGTTAATTGCCATTGCAGCAGTTGTGGTGATGACGTTTGGCACTGCAGTGGCGATATATCCTAATCAGACGATTAAGATGTTGGAGCATCAGCATATCATGCCTCATTATCAAACCATGCGTCTAATCTCATTTATCGATCCCACCTATAGCCCCACTGGTTCAGGATACCAAGTGTTAGAGGCAGAAATAGCGGTAGGATCGGGCGGAGTATTTGGCGAGGGACTTTTGAAAGGCTCACAAACCAATGGCAGTTGGGTGCCATTTCAATGGACGGACTTTATCTTTTCTGCCATTGCTGAGCAGTTGGGCTTTGTCGGTTCCAGTATTTTGATCATGTTATTTCTGGTGATGCTCTATCGGATGGTCAAAGTGGCAATGACATCATTAGATGACTTTGGCGCTTATTTGATTGCAGGTTCTGTGGGCATGTTTGCCTTTCAAATTTTTGAAAACATCGGAATGAATCTCGTGATCAGTCCCGCTACAGGAATCACCCTTCCCTTTATCAGTTACGGGGGATCTTCACTGATTGTCAACTTTCTTAGCATAGGAATAGTTCTTAGTGTTTCTTTAAGGAGAAGAACGTTGCGATTTGATTGAAATCATCCCTTGCGTCAGATAACCTTACATTTCTTGTTGACGTGTTAGGATTATTTCGCGTATACTGAGCCTAATACGATCGATAACAAAGGTAAGGGGATAGAAAATATGACGCCATCTGACATCTTGGCACTTATTCGTGAAAAAAACATACAAATGGTAGACTTTAGGATTGTTGATCTTCCTGGCAGACAGCACCATCTGACGATACCTGCCGCGGAAATTGATGAAGAAAAGCTGACACTTGGCATTGCGTTTGATGGTTCCAGTTTACAGGGATTTCGCAGCATTGAAGAAAGTGACATGGTCATGCGTCCTGACCTCAACACTGCTTATGTAGATGCATTCACTGCAGTACCGACCCTTGACCTCGTTTGCGACGTTTATGATCCAAGTGGTGTAAGGTACAATCGGGATCCTCGATATATTGCACAAAAAGCAGAAGACTATTTGAAAAAATCAGGCATTGCTACGAATGCGTATTTTGGTCCTGAACTTGAGTTTTTCGTGTTTGATGATGTGCGTTTTGCAACTGAACAATCAGGGGCTTTCTATAGCATTGATTCCGTTGAGGCGAACTGGAACACTGGCAAAAATGAAGGTCCGAACCTGGCTTATAAAGTGAAAAATAAGGGCGGTTATTTCCCTGTACAGCCCACAGACACTCAGCATGATTTGCGGACGGAAATGGTGCAGGAATTAATGAATGCAGGCATTCGGGTGGAACGTCATCACCACGAAGTGGCTTCGGCAGGGCAGGCGGAAATTAATTTCCGTTTTGAGTCATTGACCAAAGTGGCCGATGTGGTCATGCTGTATAAATACATCATCAGAAACGTAGCGAGACGTTATGGGAAAATCGCGACTTTTATGCCAAAACCGCTTTTTGGCGATAATGGTTCTGGTATGCATGTACACCAAAGTTTGTTTGACGGCGACACCCCACTCTTCTTTGAAGAGGGTTCGTATGGGAATATGAGTAAGCTTGCGCTTCACTACATTGCAGGTATTCTGCATCATGCTCCTGCTATTCTCGCATTTGCCACGCCTAGTACCAACTCCTTTAAGCGTTTGGTGCCTGGTTTTGAAGCACCGGTAAACTTGGTCTTCTCGAGAGGCAATCGCAGCGCGGCTGTTCGTGTGCCAATTGCGGCGGTATCGCCAAAAACGGCCCGGATCGAATTCCGCACTCCTGATGCCACGTCCAATCCTTATCTGGCATTTGCCGCGATGCTCCTGGCTGGTCTTGACGGGATTAAGAAACAAATGGATCCCACTGCGCTAGGATACGGTCCTGTCGATAAAAACATTTACGAGCTTTCTGATGAGGATAAAAAGAACATTAAAGGCGTCCCTGGATCTTTGGAAGAGGTATTGCAGGCCCTTGCTGACGATCATGAGTTTTTGCTGGAAGGCGGAGTGTTTGACAAAGAATTTATCCATACCTGGATCGAGTTCAAGCGGACCACTGAGGTGCAACCGATGGCGCTTCGTCCCCATCCGTACGAATTTCAAATGTATCTGGATCTGTAATCTTCCCGCGAATAAACAATTTAAAATTGAAGGCGTGCGCATATGGCGCGCGTCTTTTTTTCTCTCAGTAAAAAATGAATTGTGGTAGACTAAGCACTACATACAAGGCTTATCTTATGAAGGATGGGGGATCCCTTTGCATATTGGAGCGAATGTTTCGATTGCTCAGACTGGACTCTTGCGCGCTGTTGAGGAATCGATCTCGTACAAAGCAGATACTTACATGATCTACACCAGAAGCAATCGTGGCGGACAAGCTAAGCCGATTGAAGGCTTTCACCGCGATGAGGCGCTTGCCTTAATGAATCAGCATGCATTGGCGGATCCGGTAGTTCATTTGTCGTACCTGGTCAACCTTGCCAGCCCCAAGGCAGAGACTTTCGAGTATGGCGTGATGGTACTGTCTGAAGAAATCAAGCGCGTGGAATACCTTGGCTTTAAGTACATTGTCATGCATCCCGGAAGTCATGTGGGGACTGGAATGGAGCAAGGGATCAAACGCATTGCTGAAGGGTTGAATGCCATTTTGACTGGTGACGAATCATTGTTTTTATGCCTGGAAACGATGGCGGGAGATGGTTCCAAAGTGGGCAATCGTTTAGAGGAAATCGCGGAATTGATTTCGCTTGTCGACCATAAGGAAAGGCTTGGAGTTTGTATTGACACCTGTCACAATTACAGTGCGGGGTATGACATTGTTAATGATTTTGACGGGTTCCTGCATCAATTTGATGAGTTGCTCGGACTGGAATCGTTAAAAGTGGCGCACATCAACGATTCAAAAACGCCATTCCATTCAAATAAAGATCGCCATGCCAATATCGGACGAGGGTCTCTCGGTTATGAGGCCATTAATTACATTGTACATCACCCTGCCATGCAGGATATTCCTTTGATACTCGAGACTCCAGGAGGATACTACAAAGAAGAGATTGCCCTGTTGCGCGGAGAGACCGATGAATTGCCACCTGATGGGAAAAGTGCAGATGAAGGAATGTAGTGTCTTAGGACGTGGTATTGACATTGTCAGTGTTGATCATGGAGAAGTTGGCCAAATCATGCCAACCAGCAAAGCCCGAAACGTCTAATTTGACGGAGAGGCCTGAGGTGGGGGTGTATTCGTACAAGCTCTCTGTGGGAGTCGCACTGCCCAGATTCCAGGCGAGCTTGATGTTTACTTCGCCGGATGGAGATACTGGTTGAAGCGGGTTTTGTTTGGAAAGTCCAATAAAACGGTTGAGTGTCACTTGGCTCGAAGGATCATTAGGACCAAACAGCGGTCCAAGGTTGTATAGCCAGCCATGCGTTCCCCAGGTGACATACCATGCCGGATTCCCCTTTTTGGAAGCGGTAAGCGACCAACGCATCCACGGACCACTTGATGATTGTAGAACAAATTGATGAACTACCTTTTGCTTACCAAAAAAAGAGGCAATTGGTTGCGAAGTGATGGTGGCAGTATTGGTGATGACACTTTTGTTGCTCGCATTTGCGATAAAGGAATTCAAGGTGTCGATCCAATTGGTATAGTCAGTGGTACTGGTACTTTTTGAAGCATTGAAAACCTCCATCTTGTAACGGATACCTTCTGTCTTCGGAACCAGACTCAATGTATAGGAAGAGGAACTGTTGATCGTGGTAGTAAGTTCATAAGGCTGCCGAATCTGATTCTGAAAATAAAGGGATGGAAGCATCAGATAGTGAGAGTGCCACTGACGTGTAACCGTCGATACGAGTGGAGTGAATCCCTGAGGAATATAAGTATAAGGTTTGATGTCGTTATTGGTGGTGAAAAGATAGGTATCGGGCCCAGAAACCAGATAGATCTGTTGATTGAAAACTACAATATTTAACGGCCAATACGGCAAATCCATTTGTTTTGCTCCCGCACCCTGCAGCGCATCGATCAGAATGGGGTCATACGGGAATTGGTTGGATACGGAGGCGTATAGGTTATTGCCGTTCATATCAAAAGTATAGAGCGGTTCGCGGGGCGTCCAGGTTAACGTGAAAAGCTTTTGCACCGCTTGAGTTCCACTCACCTGATACAAATCTTTGTCCAGTTTTCCGTTGTAGCTAGTGGTAAAGAAAACGGAGGTGCCTCCATTAAACAGTTGAATAGAAGGTGCTTGAGTTTTACCCACTGAAGTAGTGGTGTAAACCAGCCTAGTGGATAAGTTGGCAGTTCCGTTCCCGTTTTGCTGCAGCACACTAGTCCAAAGTTGCTGGGAAAGCGAGCCAGACAAGCTCCAGTAAATACGTTGATGTACTAGCACGTACTGAACATGCTGCCCAGGCTTCACTGGCAATTGAACGACGCCATTCCCTATATTAATTTGTCCGTTTTGGGACACTTGCGCAGGCGTGATGCGCACCCAGGACGGTGAAACATGGGGAAGAGGATTGATTAAAGTGGTGATGCTGGTTGATGGCTGCGAAGCTTTTGTAGAGGCAAATACCGGGTCGGAATGAGTACAACAGGCAGCGAACGCAAATGTAGCCGATAACAAAACTCCCGGAAAAATCATGCGCAATGTCTTGCTTTTCACCTGTCGTAGTCCTTCCTTTTTGCTAAATTCCGCTCACTAATTTCATGATAACAAAAAAAAAGACGAGTGGATAGCGAACATCTACTCGTCAGGGATGTTGGTAACCTTCGCCAAGTTGGGATTTCTGACGAAATCTATCCGCTAATTGGAGTAACCATAACCGATGATAAGGTTCCATGTAAAAAACAGGTTCAATTCTTGTGGAGCCTGTTTCTTCTATTTTATATTGCCAAATCGTTGTCCTGGTAGTGGCGCCTTCATTCATTCTCACCCCTGAGTGAATGGAGTCGCGATATCCATTTTTATAGGAAATCAATGTCAATTGCCCGTGGAGCTCGTTGACGAGCTTGCGATACCTTGCATTGCGCAGCACAGGCGCTTCAATCCATGGAGTCATGCCGTCCTTTCCGGTGCGGTATCTTTTTCCGTTTTCTACGATGACCACTTCTGCCCCAACAAGTGGTTCAAGCGTGCGCCCATCAATCACTTTAACCCTTAGATGACCTGCTTTTGAACTTTTTAATAAGGGATCATAAGATGTTCCTTCCTGTTTGGCGTATGCGAAGCTGGAATGTTGAATGGGAATGGCCATTCCGAATATCAATTGAGCCAGCAATAGCGTCGACACTATGTGTATAAGGTGTCTTTTCATTCGCATGTTACAGACCCCCCACCTTAGGAATTGTCGTCAACAGCTTGCCGGAGTAGTAGAAATTTAATATTTCTATCGGAGTTCTCCCTAATTCGGCCAGGTATTCAGAACCCCATTGAGACATTTTTTGCGCATTTCGATACTGCCAGTTGGGACTATTGGGGTAACCCGCACGATAGGGCAATTCGGTGATTTCCAGATTTGGATTGACAAAAGCTAGTTTTCTGGATTGGTAATAGGCTGTATCTGTAGAAGACTGTTCGGATTGTGCCCGATACAGTTGGAAGTTGATCGTATTGTCCACGTCGAAAGTAAAGCCTCCAATAGTCACGGGATGAAGATGGTGATACCACGCAAACATTTTCACGGCAATTGCTCCTGCCTCAAGCGCTGACGGTCGCCATGTGGGAAACCATTCATTAGGGAGAACGTTACGGCAATACTGGTCAAAGTTGACGGTTCTGACATAGATGATGGCCCCACGGGGGTCTGGTTCACCCCAGGGATTGTTCTCTCTGATCGCTACGCGAATGTAACTGGGAAATCCCGTGTTATTTAAGTTGAAAACTTGCGCACTCGCATGATGTGCTGGCATGATGGCAACGCCGGCAGTCAAGGCAGCAAACAAACTGCAAAGAGTCAAAAACCGGGTTGTTGTACGATACAAGCCCACGCTTTTTCCACCCCCAAAATTCGGTTCGGTATTGTTCAATTTCCCCGAAGATAAAAAAATCATACTCGGCCGATTTTTGTTATAATGATCGAATTGAAAAGATTTCTGTAAAAGGTGTGACAGAAGGTGTTTGATCAAACAAAAACCCCATTATTTTCGGCGCTAAGGCGACATGCTGAGCGAAAACCGCTGCAATTTCACATTCCTGGGCACAAGGCAGGAAGGGCTATGGATCGCGAATTTCGGGATTTTATTGGCGAAGATGCCCTCAGTATTGACTTGATCAACATCGGACCGTTAGATGATCTGCATCACCCGGTGGGAATTATTGATGAAGCTCAGCGATTGGCGGCAGAGGCTTTTGGGGCGGACTATACCTTCTTCTCCGTTCAGGGTACGAGCGGTGCCATCATGGCGATGATTATGTCTGTGGTGGGACCGGGTGACGAGATTCTCGTTCCCCGCAACATCCATAAATCTGTGCTATCGGCGCTGATTTTATCAGGCGCGATACCGCACTTTTTGCAACCTGAAGTGGATCTGGAACTCGGCATTGCACAAGGGATAAGGTTGGAAACCGTCGAAGAAAGCCTGAATCGTCATCCCAATGTGAAGGCCATATTACTGATTAATCCGACTTATTTTGGAATCTCCATGGACATGGAGAGTGTGGTGAAACTGGCTCATGCCAAAGGAATCGTCGTGATGGTGGACGAAGCGCACGGGGTGCTCACACATTTTCACCATCAATTGCCGATTTCGGCCATGGATGCAGGATGTGATCTAGCAGCTACCAGTGTTCACAAGCTAGGTGGCTCACTCACTCAAAGCTCCATATTAAACGTGCGTGAAGGGTTGGTCCGCGCCCGCCATGTTCATTCCATCTTGTCGATGCTGACGACAACATCGACTTCGTATCTTTTGCTCGCATCACTGGATGCTGCAAGACGCAATTTGGCAGTTCACGGGTATGAGCAGATTGAGCGCGCCATGATGCTTGCAGATAGTGCCAGAAAGAAATTAAACGAAATTCCCGGCATCTATTGTTTTGGGAAAGAAATCCTTGCGACTTCTGCCACATTTACCTTTGATCCTTTAAAGTTGACCGTACACGTTGCGGAAACCGGGTGGTCAGGTTATGAAGTGGAAAACCACCTGCGAGATGAATTCAACATCGAAGTGGAGCTTTCTGATCTCTATAACGTGTTGTGTATTGTCTCATTTGGAGATACGGAGGAAAGTGTTGAACGTTTGGTGAATGCATTTGCTGCGATTGCCAAAGAAGCGAGAGACACTGATCTCGCGCCAAAACGGATTTTTGTGCCGTCCACACCGATCCTCGCCATGAATCCCAGAGCGGCTTTTTATGCCGACACGGAGGTGGTCACGCTTAGGGAAGCGATCGGCCGCACCATTTCTGACATGATCATGGTGTATCCGCCTGGTATCCCCATTTTGCTTCCAGGGGAAATTGTGACGGAGGACAACGTTGCCTATATTGAAGAGAATCTGGATGCTGGATTGCCAGTTCAGGGACCTGACGATCCGACGATCAAAACAGTTCGGGTGATCAAAAATTTGTAGATGCCAATCATTACAAGTGACAAACTACGATATTTCCGTTATAGTCAGGGACGAAATGAAAGACCAATAAATTAGTAAAAATTGCCGAATCGCGCGAGCGTACGGAGGAACCAGTTTTGCTATTGGGGTGAATCCTGATCAATCAGGGGGGCTTCCCGTCCCAACCCGTCAGCTAACTCCGGAGGCATGGGAGGTTTTTATGAAAAAGTTTCGTTTCTTAAGTGCAGGTTTGATCATGTCTTCCGCGCTCATTATGGGTACGGGATTTTCTTTTTCCGGGACAAGTGCCATGGCAGCAACGTTGCCAAGTTCCCCTTATACCGTGGTATCTGGCGACACGCTATACAGCATCGCAAAACTTACCACTTTTCCGATCAATGATTTGCTGAAAGTGAACGGTTTTACCCTTCAAACGACAATATATCCAGGCGAAAAAGTAGCATTGCCATTTGTTTATAAGGTGCAATCAGGTGATGCGCTATGGTACTTGGCGCATCAATATCAAACGACGATAGGCAAAATTAAAGCGCTGAATGGACTAAAAAGCGATGTGATTTACCCTGGGATGAAACTCCTCATTGCGCGGGGAAGCAAATCGATCAGTGGGCAATCCCAACACATTGCTTTTGCCTCTGCCAACACCGCAGCTCATGTAACCAATCAGAATCCGGCTAAGCCGAAAAGCAGTGCGCCAAATAATACACCATCAAAACAGACTTCTTCGAATGTCATCGGTGCGGTGGCCACGGCTTATGACAGTTCAGTGGCTTCCAATGGCCCTTATGGCGCTGTCGATTATTTTGGGGATCCGTTGAAATTTGGAGATATCGCCGTGGATCCGAACGTCATTCCGCTTGGCACCAAAGTATTTATCAGCGGATATAATGACCCTGCGCTGCCAAAAGGCGGCTTTTACGCAACTGCAGTAGATACCGGAGGGGCGATCAAAGGGGATCGCATCGATATCTATCTACCATCTACCTCAGCAGCGCTTCAGTTTGGCATCGAGAACGTCAAAGTGACGGTATTTAAGAATTAACTTCTCCTTGTTATACTGACAATGTATTGATTTGGTTCTGGCGAGGAGGAAAACACATGGCAGTAATGGAAGGACAAGCAGCACCCCATTTTGAATTAAAGGCAATTAATGCCGATCAACCCACGGTGACATTGGAAGAACTCAGAGGGCATTGGGTAGTGGTCTATTTTTACCCAAAGGATATGACTTCAGGATGCACTAGCGAAGCCAACGACTTTCAGGCTCATTTAGATGAGTTTGAAAGACGCGGCGCAAAGGTGATGGGAGTCAGTAAAGACAGTCTTTCGTCTCATGAAAAATTTGCTGCGAAATATGGTCTGAAATTCCCCCTTTTATCTGACGATGAAGGTCAAGTGTGTGAAGACTACGGTGTTTTCAAGGAAAAGAAGATGTACGGCAGGACGTACATGGGAATTGAAAGAACCACAGTGCTGATCGATCCTGAGGGTAATGTCGCAAAAGTATTTCCAAAGGTGAAGGTGACTGGGCATGTGGAGCAAGTGTTGAAGGAACTAGCTAGTCGCATATAACTGGACACGCGGATGAGAGCAGCCACCTTGGTTTTGGTGGCTGCTCTTTATGTTAGCGGGAGGAAGGCCGTCGATTTTTAATCCAAAAGCCTACCACGGCTAAAATAAGGATGATCGCAAAGATATAGGTGAGCGCATGGCTGTGCAGGTCGATGGTGGACCAATTCTTTCCGAGTTGATAACCGACTTCAGCCAGAATGTATACCCAGGGTATCACACCGATAGTGGTGAAAATAGTAAATTTACCTAGATTCATTTTGGCAATTCCTGCAGGAAGAGAGATGAATGTTCGAATGGCGGGAAGTATCCGTCCAATTAGCACCGTGATGCTTCCATAGCGGGAAAACCATTTTTCCGCAGAGTTGAAATGTTTTTCTGAGAAAAAAATGTATTTCCCATATCTCGCAAGCAGTGGTCTTCCGCCCCATTTGCCCACAGCGTAGGCAATCAGTGAACCTGCCAGGTTGCCGAGGATACCGGCGATGACAGCTTCCCATAATGAAAGGTGGCCCAACCAAGCCTCAAACCCTGCGAATGGCATGATGACTTCACTGGGAAGCGGAATACAGGCACTTTCGAGAAGCATGGCTAAAAACACAGCATAAATCCCATACTGTGTAATAGCATGTTCAAGAAAGACTGACAAGTTATGCACAACAAACCTTCTTTCCAGTCAAAAGTTGAGTTTTCTCTTAAGTATAATGACTCAGAAACATTACGTCTACTTGTCCCGTTATTGGCTTACGTGATATAGTAGTTGAGTTTTGAATGGGGGATGACATTTCATCCGACAGGGGAGAATACGATTGAATTTATGGACATCACTGCTAAACGGCGCTTTTTTATTGATGCAGGTGATTACTGGCCTGATTGGCGCTTATCAAGTTGTGCTGTCCGTATTTGGACTGTTCTATCGAAAACGGAAGATCAAGTATTTGCCGCAAAAAAGATTTGTAGTATTGGTGGCAGCACATAATGAGGAACGGGTCATCGGTCCTTTGATTGAGAATTTATGGGAAATGGAATATCCCCGGAATTTGTTTGATGTGTATGTGATAGCAGACAATTGTACGGATCAGACGGCAGCGGTCGCAAGAAGCGAAGGGGCTATTGTGGCTGAACGCTTTGCTGAGACGGAACGCGGAAAAGGCTATGCCATTCGCTGGATGCTGGAACGTCTAAAAGAAATTCATGCTGATTATGATGCCGTCGTCATGTTTGATGCTGACAATCTTGTCGCCACCAACTTTTTGCGCGCAATGAACGATCGCCTGATGGATGGAGATAAAGTGATACAAGGCTACTTGGACATTAAAAACCCATTGGATTCCTGGGTGAGTATTTCCATGGCTATTTCGTATTGGTATACTAACCGCATGTGGCAGTTATCGCGTCATCATTTGAAACTTGCTTCAGCACTCGGCGGTACAGGGCTGTGCATTGACATGTCGCTATTACAACAATTGGGTTGGCACGCTACGGGTTTAACTGAAGATGTAGAGTTCGGGGCCAGGTGCGTTAGCATGGGTGTCTATCCGGTATGGGCGCATGAGGCAAAAGTGTATGACGAAAAACCCATTACGCTTCTTGCATCACTTCGTCAGCGATTGCGCTGGATGCAAGGCCACTTCAATTGTGCAAAGCAATACATGATGCCGCTTTTTGGAGCAAGTGTCAAAGAGGGCAATTTAGCAAAAATGGATGCGGCGATTTATCTTTTTCAACCAATGAGATTCTTGATTTTGTTTTTGACAGGCTTCATGGTATTATTCCAGATTTATGTTCCTGACACATCATCGGTGGCGGTAGTTACTGAACTTTTGCCAACCTGGTTTTGGGTCGCCATCAATGTATTCATACTAATCCAAATGCCGCTGGCCATGTGGCTTGAACGGGTTCCGTGGAAGGCTTATCTCGGACTTCCGCTGTTTCCTATCTTCATGGTTACCTGGTTCCCGGTGACGCTAGTTGCTCTTTTTACCAGGCACAATCGGGTATGGCAGCATACGGTCCATACACGAGCTATTCGGTTGGATGACTTGCGCTCAAGATAATGCGGATTCAAGGATTAGAAAGAGACCAGTCATTCTGGTCTCTTTGAGTGTGCTATCATCAACGCTAGTGCTTCCTTGCCTGACATCCCGACTAGAACGCCAATTTCAGCAGCAGCATCGGTAATGCTTTCAAGTGGAGCTGCGAGCAATTCCTCTGTGTTGTGAACGCCAACAGCTCTGCCGGCGATGATATGCCGGTCTTTCAGTTTTGTGTTTAAAAGATGTACATCCAGCGCACCGCACATGATATATCCAGTGGTCGCGCTGATGCTCACCAGTCTGGTTTTCGGCAGATCCACCTCGGTGGCAAAGCACGGTATGCCGTCAATGAAGACAGGCTTTATACTAATCACAGCGATCTCCACCTTTCCATCATTAATTTATGGCGCTAGTATGAGGATGTGAATCATTGCCCTGGTGACCGTTGGGAGGTAATTTGCCTTGGCGAAAGTGGTACTTAGCACATTGAACGCAAAATTCATACACTCCTCTTTGGCATTGCGTTATTTGCGGTCGGCGATCCAAGAGGAGCATCATGTTCGTTTATTGGAGTACACTATTCATGACCCGCTTGATCTAATCGTCGCCGAATTTTACGAAGAAGAACCGGATGTCATTGGACTCAGTTGTTATATTTGGAACATCGAACAAATGAAGAAGCTTATTCCCCTGATAAAAAAAGTGTTGCCCGATGTATTTATTTTGTTGGGTGGTCCCGAGGTATCTTACGAAGCTCCTTTTTATATGAACATGCTTTCAGAAGTGGATGCAGTGGCGGTAGGGGAAGGAGAAGAATTGATTCAAGAACTTCTTGAGGCATTGCATTTGCAACTGCCTGTCAAGAGCGTTAGCGGGCTTTATTATCGAGAACAAGGTGATGTAAAATACTCAGGACCAAGAGGGTACGCGAACCTGGAGACATTGCCAACGCCTTATCCTGATGAATACATGGGTGAACTTAAGCATCGAGTGGTGTATTATGAAGCCAGCAGGGGATGCCCATTTACCTGTCAGTTTTGTCTTTCATCCATTGAGGTGAGTGTACGGTACTTTCCATTACAGCGTGTGTTGAGAGATTTGGAAAGGTTGATTCAAGCTGGCGTAAGGCAAATTAACTTTGTCGACCGAACATTTAACTTAAAAAAAGACTATGCCTTACAATTATTTTCGTTTTTGGCCGAGCAAGAAGGAGATACCGCGTATCATTTTGAAATAACAGGTGATATTTTACACCCTGATCTGGTAGAATGGCTCGTACAACACGCACCTGTTAATAAATTTCGCTTTGAGGTCGGCGTTCAATCCACCAATGAACTCGCCAATCAAGCAGTTCACAGAAGGCAGAATTTTGAGAAGTTGTCAGCTACGGTCAGAAAACTTAAGCACTCTGGGAAAATACATCAGCACCTGGATTTGATCGCAGGTCTGCCACACGAAGACTATGCTTCATTTCGCAAAACATTTAATGATGTGTATGAGCTACAGCCTGATGAATTGCAACTTGGATTCTTAAAGTTACTTCGCGGTACCAATCTACGCGCTGACGCACAAAAATATGGGTATGTAGCGATGGATTCGAGTCCTTATGAAGTGCTTTCGAGTCATGTATTGTCCTATAAAGACTTAATTCGATTAAAAAGACTTGAAGATATTTTGGAGAAATATTATAATTCAGGACGCTTTACACATGTAGTTTCCTATTTGACCGAACATTGTTTTGAAACACCATTTGATTTTTATCAATCTTTTGGGGATTACTGGCATGCAAAAGGCTGGACGAGGATTGGCCATCAACCGCTTGATCTTGTTCACAGGTTACGTGAATTCTTGCAGTTTGCGGGAGTATGGGATGAGATCTCGTATGCACTGCTACGCGTGGATTATACGCTTCGCGAAAAGCAAAGACCGCGCAGGCTATTTTGGCGAAGTGGCATGGAGGAAAAAGAACAGGATCGCTGGCTCATGTCGCATCAAAGTGAGCTGCGAGATATTTTTCCTGAGCTGTCACCAGTGCTGTCAGACACAGGATTTCCCTCAAGAGCGGTGATTGAACGTATTCCGAGAGATGCTTTTTTGAGGCTTTTACCGAGTATTCATGCTGTTGACTCGACTAGCGAAGAGTGGACAGCAGGCACCTTGTTATTCATGTTTCCCAAAACCTCAGGGACTCCTAAAATTTATGGGTGGGTGCCATGATCAGCCTCATGGTGTAAGGTGTGAACAAGGAGGATTTCGTTGTGTGGCTAACCGCATTGGGAAGAGGTATATGGGATAATCAGGCGATATTAGCCTCTTTATCGTCAATCATTATCGCGCAAGTGATCAAAGTACCTATTTTTTTTGTGTCGAAAAGGAAATGGGACTTTTCCAAAATGATAACGACCGGAGGAATGCCAAGTTCTCATTCGGCCGCAGTGTCTTCATTGGCAACCGTCATTGGCATTCGTTCCGGCGTACAATCTCAAATGTTTGCACTGGCTGCGATCTTTGCCGTTATTGTCATGTATGATGCAGCAGGCATTCGGCGGCATGCGGGGGAACAAGCGATTGCCATCAATAACCTGGAAGCGAAAATAGGCCAGTATATTGAGCGCCCTCCGACGAGTAATGCGCATGACTTTTATCAAAAGAAGCTAAAAGAAATGTTGGGTCATCGTCCCATTGAAGTCTTTGTGGGCTGTCTTTTTGGCATCTTAATTGGAACGTGGTTTGCATTGCGCTAACATTCAATCTTCATCGTCAGAAAAGTCTTGACGAACATCTTCTCCGATTTGAAGTATATCAAGATTTTCTGCATCCCGATCGATTTTGCGAATGGTTTGATTCAGGGCTTTTACTGGATCATTGACGATACTGCTTCCATAGATCATTAGTTTATCCGTATTTACAGGAACTCCAATGGCATAATATTCATCTTTTGACGTTTCAAAAAGTTCTATGGTAAATTCTTGATCCGCAATCCGGTACAAATACTGTTCTTTTCGCAACAACTCCGCACCTTCGCGGAGTTTTATCGTTTTCCAGGTGTTATCCATGGCGGTTTACACTCCTTATTTTGCTGTACTTCGTGTATAGTAATAGTAAGTCGATTGATCAAGAGGGTGATACTATGCAGGTTCGTACACAGTATATAATCATCGGCGGAGTATTGCTATCTGCACTTTTATTGGCGGGGTGCGGAGTCAATTCTACATCTGGAAGCGGCCCGGTGACTCAGCCCATTACACAGCCTACTACCACCACAACTAACAATCATCACAATACTGGCAAGACTGGAAAAAACCAGCCTTCGTCAAAAGGACAACAGGGTTCGACCTCGAATAACAACACTGGGAGCGGCAATTCGAGTAAGGGGAATGCCAGTGGAAGTCAGACGAAACCGCCCTCTTCCTCGACAAGTAGTATAGGGGGTTCAGGAGGAGTCTCTTTAACGTCCATTCCGGTGAGCGCCAGTGGTACAGGAAGTACTTTTGTTCCTGTCTCACAATCAGTCACTTCTGTCCAATTGCCGTCTGGTTGGTCGATGCAAACCAGTTCTTATGCAAGCACAGGTACCACCGTCAAGTGGATCAACCCGAAAGATCCAACCCAATATGTCAGTGAGTCTATTCAACCTTTTGCGAGAAATTTAAGCGATTTTTATGCGGCTCAATCAGGCGCTGCCAGTTGGCTTGTTCAAAATCAAGTGGTCGAGTTTCATTTGACCAATCCTAACAATCCAAATCCGGATGTTGGGATCATGGCGAATAATAGTAGCGGCGGTTCGATTCGAGTGGATGTGTATCTGCCATCCTCCCAAAAGAATACGGCACAAAACATCATCAATAGTTTTGTTGGTGTTTCCAACTAAACCTTCTATCGACAACAAAGGCTGCCAATCAAATTTGGCAGCCTTTGTTGTTTTTACTCAATATTTTTATGCAAACTCGCTCATGAATTTTTCAAATTGGTCTTGTGTGATATGAATGTCCAAATCCGCAACAGGTGTTGGTTGGTAACCAGGAATCAGGTCTTCGAAAGCAGGACGGTCATTGTCTTCGTAAATGAGACCTGTGCACAAACCGTCTGTTTCAATGACTTTAGTAGTGGCCGCTTTTTTGTTTGTAGGATCATACTCTGGGAATTGGTCTAAAGGCACAATGTGCTCTTTATACCATTCATAGGTGTTCACTTTGTTATAGGTTACACATGGGCTAAACACATTAATCAGGGAAAAACCCTTGTGCTGAATGCCTTTTGTGATCAACTCTGTCAGTTGGTTGACATCATGGGAAAAGCCCTGTGCAAGATAGGTAACGCCTGCCGCAAGCGCGATTTGAAGCGGACTGACTGCGTTCTCAATGTTGCCAGCCGGTGTGGTTTTTGCCTTGAATCCAAATGCGCTGGTGGGAGAATGTTGGCCTTTCGTCAAGCCATAAATCTGATTGTCCATGACAATATAGGTGATGTTCATATTACGACGAGCTGCATGCATGAAATGGCCCATGCCAATTCCAAAACCGTCCCCATCGCCTCCGGCCGCAATGACCGTCAAATCGCGATTTGCAAGTTTGACGCCTTGAGCAAGCGGGAGTGAACGGCCATGAACACCGTGAAATCCATAAGCATTAATATAGCCAGAAATTCTTCCTGAGCAACCGATTCCAGAGATGACCGCCACTTGCTCAGGTTCCAGATTCAAACTTCCCAGTGACCGCTGAATCGCGGCTTGTACAGCATAATCGCCACATCCGGGGCACCAATTAGGACGAACTTCATTGCGGAATTCTTTTACTGTTGCCATGCGGGAACAGCTCCTTTCAAGTGGGCTTCCACTTCTTTTGGCATGAACGGCGTGCCATCATACTTCAGAAAACTGGTCATGGCTTTGTGTTGCAGTCCATGGAGTTGCATCAGGTGGAATAATTGTCCTGTCGCATTGCTTTCTGCAACAATAACGCGTTCAGCGCGGTTCATGTATTCTTGCAGTGATTTCGCAGGGAAGGGTGATAACACTTTCACTTGCGCATGACCCACTTTGATACCTTGATTTCTTAGTCTTGTTACCGCTTCGTCGATGGCACCGACGCTAGAACCTACACCAACCACCAGTACCTCCGGATCATTGTCCCCGTTGTAGGAGATGCTTCCGGGCAATTCGATGTCAGCAAATTTGTTCAGGCGTTTGTCCATCATTTTAATGTGGTTGTTCGTTGCTTCATCAGGGCGACCAATCTCATTGTGCTCAACCCCGGTGACATGGTGAATTCCACCTTTTTGTCCAGGGAAAACACGGGGGGAAATCCCGTCTTCTGTTCTTTCATACCGCTTAAACATCTTGCCAGGCTCCACTGCAGCCAATGCCTCAGGAGTTGCGAGATTTCCACGGTCAATTTCCACGTAATTGTAATCAAATGGAGTAACAGATTGGCTGGCGAGAGATAATGCCAAATCTGTCAAGATAATTACCGGGCACTGGTACTTTTCTGCGTAATTGAAGGCATCCACAGTGGCATAAAAGCATTCTTCCGGTGTGGAAGGGGTCAAAACCACTTTTGGAATCTCACCATGATTGCCAAACAGTGCGGCAAACATATCACTTTGCTCGTGCTTGGTGGGAAGACCTGTACTAGGACCACCGCGTTGCGTGTCAATAATCACCACGGGGGTTTCCGTCATGCCTGCAAGCCCCATGGCTTCCATCATTAAGGCAAGTCCGGGTCCAGAGGTCGCTGTCAGCGCCCTGGTACCGCCATATGCAGCGCCAATAGTCATATTGAGAGCGGCAATTTCGTCTTCTGTTTGAACGACTACTCCACCCACGCTTGGAAGTTTTTTAATGAGGTACTCCATGATGTCAGACGCTGGAGTGATCGGATAAGCCGGCATCACGCGAGCGCCAGCAGATAATGCACCAAAGGCCACCGCTTCGTTGCCGATCATCAGCAAATGGTGATCAGGAGTTGCAGGTGCCAATTGGAAGCTGGAAAAGTCAGCGTTTTGACCGGACATCGCATCAAAACCAGCGCGGATAGCAGCCATGTTTTGATCGACAATTTTTTGGCTCTTACGTCCAAACATGTTCTGAATCACAGGTGCGCAAAAATCCGGGGAGAGGCCCATGACGTAAGCGCTGGTGCCGAGTGCCACCATGTTTTTCATGATTGCGGCGCCATTCTCTTCCGCCAATTTTGTAAATGGTATGCTATAAAGGTGGACATTTTGAGCAACGTTATCAGGCAAAACCGGAGAAAACTTCGAATCGGCAATGACGATTCCGCCTTCTCTTAGTTCGTGTGCGTTGAGGTTAATAGTCTCTTGGTCAAATGCGAGAAGTATATCCAATTCATCAGCAAGGGAGTTTTTTCTGACGGTGCTGATGCGTACGCGGTCGTTGGTGTGGCCGCCTTTAATGCGCGAAGAAAAGTGACGATAGGAATATATAAAATAACCCATGCGGTTGAGGGAAGTGGCAAAGGTTTTACCGGTAGAATCGATACCTTCACCTTGTTGTCCTCCCACTTTCCAGGAAAGCTCTTGCAGCATGTGCATGCTTCACTCCTTTAAATGTCTTACGAATCAGCGCTGTTGCAATTCTGCGAGCGCTGCCCGAAGTAAACTAATTGAAGCTTGGTCTGGCTTAAAAACAAATTCAATCAGTGTTTGATGATCTTTACAGTATTCCTCGACTTCCCTTCTTCGCCCAGGTGAAACCACAACCACATCCAGATCTCGAATATACGCCATGATTTCATCCTTATTTGTGACAGTTGTCACATTCATTTGCAACTCATCAATACCAGCTTGCTTTAGCGCTGAATTGACTTTGCCTGCAAAATTACGGCTTCTGCATATGATACCTGCCCTTTTTCCCTTGGGAATACGCGCCATTTTTACAATGGTCTCCATTTCCGGGTCCAGTGCGATGGCCAACACGGAAAGATGAGGGCCGAGAATTTGACGAACCTCATCATAATGAAAAAAAGTGGTGACTGCAAGGTTGGCTTCTTTCACCAGATGGAGGGCATACGTGTGTTGATCGCGCAGATCATCAATCAACACCGGGGTGATGTGAACACCACCAAATTCCAGCTTGCGAGACAAATACTCAACTTGTTCGCGATTGCACTCAATGAATACAATTTGGGCTTTATGTAGTTGGGCGGTTTTTTCTTCTGCGCGAAGTTCAGCCAATTCGAGAAAATCGTCAAACGTAAAACCCAATTGAATGCTTTCTTCAAGTGCAACGTCAATCACCTTTATAAGTAAATCGCGGCGATTGCCAAAGCGTACATCGTCTTCTTGGTCTCTTACAAAAGTTCCTCGGCCTTGCCAGGAAATGACGACACCATCTATCTCGAGTTCGCGATAGGCCTGGCTTACCGTGTTGCGGCTGATGCCGATCATACGGGATAACAAGCGTTCGGTCGGCAACTGGGATCCTGGTTGATAAATGCCAGATTGTATATCAGCCAGAATTTGTTCCTTTACCTGCAAGTAAAGAGGAATGCCGTTTTTGCGCTGAATGACCTGCGACAACTTGGATCCTCCCTACTGGACCTTTGGCTTAATCCATTGATCCAAACCATCTCATCAACATCATTATAGCGAATGAGCAACGGAAAGAAAGCCCTTCTTATCTTTTTTTCGTCCAATTTTTGACGGAATGAAAGACAATGACTTTGACATGTCTTCTCACTCCGAATTGAACGGCTTCATTATCGGAAGGGAAGTACACATCAATATGTTCTCCTTTCACTGCGCCTCCGATATCTTCGGCAATCCGGTAACCAATGCCGTCGATGTAAACCAGTGAACCAAGGGGAATTAGTTTAGGGTCTACGGCAATGGTTCTTCTTGGAGTCGCCAGTTTGCCGCTTGCCGTTACCATGTATCCGGGATCGCCTGGCCTTTTCCCCGTTGACTCATAACCTGGTCCATACGCCGTCAGTTTACATATCATGGTCTTTGAAACCAACAACTTCGGCATGCTTTCCACTGTCTTCAAGACGGGAGCCATCGTCGCGATCGCCTCGACTCGATGAAGGGATGTGCTTGAATTGCTTTTTTTTATTTGATGATGAATCTTAGCGTGGAGTCTTGGCTGTGTGATTGTTTTAGCGATAATCGTGCTCTTTTGGCTTAATTCTGCCATCAGGATTGTTACGCATAGAATTGCAGCGCCAACCCCGGATAAATTCATATGAAAAATCACCTCGAACTTACTTCTTTCGGGTTATCCTTTTCCTTTTTTTACTTGAACTATGCATAAACAATATTTATTATTGTTTTCCCTCTTTAATTTTTTTAAAACAGTGATAAAATAGTCATGAAACAGCCAAAAATAAAAAAGTTGTTTTTCCTAGGGAGGGAGCGACTTGATAAAAGAAATCGGATGGAAAGTCGGCGGTGAACAGGGCGAAGGGATAGATAGTACAGGTGAAATTTTTGCTTGGACTATGCATCGTTTAGGATATTACGTGTTTGCTTATCGTCACTTTATGTCAAGAATCAAAGGCGGTCATACGAATTACAAGATTCGTGTCGCCAATCGTCAAGTGGGGCATCATGGTGATGATGTGCATATATTGGTGGCCTTTGACCAGGATACCATCAATTACAACTGGCATGAATTAGTTGACGGTGCAGTTGTCATTGCGGATGGAACTACTGGAGAACTTGTGCCTGCAAAAACCAATGATAAAGTTCATTTTTTCCAAATTCCGCTGGTTGGGCTTGCGAAGGAAGCTGGCAGCGCAATTATGAAAAATATGGTCGCCGTAGGCGTCACTGCTGCGGTGATTGGCCTTAAACCAGAAGATTTTCTGGCATTTATAGAAGAGAAATTCAAGAAAAAAGGCGATCAGGTAGTGCAAAGCAACTTGAATGCTGTAAGGCTTGGATTTAACTACTACAATGAGCACTTTGGCAATGTGCATTTTTCGTTACCTCCGCAACCGGCTAAAACGGATGAAAAACACCTCTACATTTCCGGCAATGAAGCCATTGCGCTTGGAGCGCTAGCTGGTGGGTGCCGCGTGCTTGCGGCCTATCCGATTACGCCTGCGACTGAAATCATGTATGCCATGGTTAAATATTTGCCGATGTACGGCGGTGTGGTGGTACAGGCTGAAGATGAAATCAGTGCTGTCAATATGGCGCTTGGCGCTAATTACGCGGGTACAAGGTCGATGACATCGACGTCCGGACCAGGATTTTCATTGATGATGGAAACATTGGGTCTTTCTGGGATATCAGAAACTCCTCTGGTTATTGTCGATGTTCAACGCAGTGGACCGAGTACAGGTTTGCCAACGAAAACAGAGCAAAGTGACCTGTTTGAGGCGCTTTACGGGTCTCACGGAGAATTTCCGAGGATTGTCCTTGCCCCAACTTCAGTGGAAGAGTGTTTTCAATATGGTGCAGCAGCGTTTAACCTGGCAGAGAAGTATCAGTGTCCAGTGATTATCGCGAGTGACTTGTACATGGGAATGAGTAAAGGTTCTGTTGATGGACTGGATATTTCTGCAGTGAGTATTGATCGCGGCAAATTGATTCATCAGGACAATTTGACGGGGGTGCAGCGCGGGGAATTCAAGCGTTATCAAATCACGGAAGACGGGATTTCCCCCAGAGCGATTCCAGGGCTTAAAGGTGGTAAATTTATTGCCCTTGGCAACGAGCATGATGAATTCGGCATTGAAATGGAAGACCAAACGATGCGCTTTGAACAAATGAACAAGCGCGCTCGTAAATTAGACCAATTCAATGAATTGGTGGGAGCCACGGTCGATGGTCCGAAAGATGCACAAATCGCATTTGTAGGGTTTGGTTCAACGAAAGGAATTATCAATGAAGCGAAAGAAGCGCTTGAAGCCAAGGGAGTGCGAGTCAGTCATATTCAAATCAGTGTGTTAAATCCATTTCCAGAAGAATTGCTACGCTCTTACATTGAGGGGGCGGAATCGGTACTGGTGGTGGAACTGAACTCTACAGGCCAATTGGCGGATTTGCTTAAATTGCACTACGGTCATCAAGATCATATCGAATCATGCCTTAAATACAACGGCGATCCATTAACGGTCAAAGAGATCTTAGAACGAGTGGAAGAGGTGATTCCAGTTGTCAACCATCAATGATTTTAAGGGTGAAAAACCAACATGGTGCCCGGGTTGCGGGGATTATGGTGTTCTGAACGCTTTACAACGGGCCAGCGTTGAGCTTGGTCTTGATCCAGAAGAAATGGTAGTGGTATCGGGTATTGGTTGTTCGGGTAAACTTTCTGCGTACTTTGGGTCTTACGGAATGCATACCATCCATGGCAGAAGTCTGCCTACAGCTCAAGGTGTAAAGATTGCGAACCGCGATTTAACCGTGCTTGCTGCTGGTGGAGACGGGGACGGATATGGAATCGGGATGGGACATTTTATTCATGCAATGCGCAGAAATGTGAACATCACTTACATCGTCATGGACAACCACATTTATGGATTGACTACGGGCCAAACATCACCAACGAGTGATACAGGTTTTGTGACGAAGACAGCACCGAAAGGCGCTGTTGAGCATCCTGTTCACCCGCTACAATTAGCGCTGGCATCAGGAGCGAGTTTTGTTGCCCAAGGCTTCTCTGGGGATATTCCACAGCTTTCCATGTTAATGAAAGAAGCGATTTCGCATAAAGGGTTCTCACTTCTGAATGTGTTCAGTCCCTGTGTGACGTTTAACAAGCAAAACACGTATGAATTCTACAAATCGCACATCGTCAAACTGACGGACGATGCCACTTATGACCCTTCAAACAAAACACAAGCGTTATTGAAGGTATCGCAAGAAGATGCAATATACACTGGAGTAATCTTTCAAGAGGATCGTCCAACCTATGAGGAAATGGCTCCGAATTTCTCAGAAGTCGGTTTGGCGACGCAAGAACATTCCCTCTCTACAGAAGAACTTGAAAAGCTGCTATTGCAATTTCAATAATGCAACGTGATTTTTACATGCAATTCAGTGATAATGAAGACACTAAGCAGAGGTGCTGATTTAGCGCCTCTGCTTTTTCAATTAGTTAAACGCTGGCCCGTTGTAA
>JAJYOE010000061.1 GCA_021785975.1 Bacillota bacterium
CCTGAACTTCTTGTTGATATTGTCGGTCGAGTCGAATAGGATAGGGGCCCTGTTCAAATAAAGGTTTCATAAAATAGGTTTTCACTGGAACGCTTTTCTGAAATACATTTTGTAAAGTCGGGGTTAATAGACTGTCCGCTTTATTGGCGTTACCCCATGATAAATACGCATAGTAATTGGAAACCACCACAATAGGTGAATTGCCTGGTAGTGGGATAGCGCCATATAGGAGGATAATGATTACAACGAGGCTTCCAATCCCCATCTTGTAACGATTTTTCAAATCACCCGCCTCCTCGTTACAAAAACTTAACACGTTAAAATTTATTGTAGCTTTGTTGGGGACATAGGGAAAGCGGATAATCGCTTTGGGATAATTGCCACTTTAATATTACATTTGGATTACAATTTTAATGTGCTTTTCATCTTGATCCACTAAATTGATGACAAATCCTTAGAGGAGGAAATCCCCAATGAAAAAGTTGGTCATCGGTTTAGCAGTAGCATCATTAATCGTTCCATTAGGTTTTGCAGCAAGTGCCATGGCAGATTCGTCGCCAGCACAGCAGGTGCAGCAGTTTGTTTCCAAATATCAACAAAACCTGACAACGGAAAATGGACTATTAGCAAAAGCACAGGCGAGTTCAACAACAAATGTACAAGTGGCCGCACTGAGTCAAACCGTCACGATGCTCAATCAAAGTATCGCTGGGATGTATGCTGATTTTCAGTCTTTGTTAACGGCGCGCACTAATTTGTCGCAACTAAAAAGTAGCGCGAATTCGTCCGGATTAACTGGAGCCGAAAAAAGTATCGATAATAAAATCAATCAGATCAATAAAGAATTGGAGAATTTGAACAAAGGAAAGAAAGGTAAAGATAACAAACATAAAGGTTTATACCAACAACTGATCAAAGACCGTAATGATTTGGAGAAATCCAAAAAGTTGATGCAAGTCAAAATACCTAAAGTAGATCAAGCAGAGTGGAATGGTCATCCTTTCAACGGAGGGATTCCCAACCTAGAAAAGACGATTCTGTCACTGCAGAATTCTGTGATACACTACACGAAACTGTGGATCGCACAGGCCAACCCTGGCTCGAACACCGTAACAGGAAGCGTCTATAACAGTGTGTACAGCAATCAAGACAGTTAATAGCCACTTATATCTACTCAAAACGAGAAAATCCCGGACGCTTGCAGTCATGCTGGCGATCGGGATTTTTTTATCAAAATTCGGCCAAAAAAGGTATAAGCTATGGAGAGAAGGAGGGAACTCAATTGAAATACAGGAAACTTGGCAAAACCAGTATGAAGATATCCGTCATCGGAGTGGGCACCTGGCAGTTTGGCGGAGAATGGGGATATGACTTTACTCAATCAGAAGTCGATGCGATTCTCGACCGCGCTCATGAAGAAGGAATCAATCTGATCGATACGGCTGAATGCTATGGGGATCATTTGTCCGAATCCTTTATTGGGAATTACCTTTCTCGCCGAAATCGCGAGGATTTTGTGGTGGCGACAAAATTCGGTCACGACTTTAATGGAAGGTTTGAGCGTCACCAGTTATGGAAGCCTGATGAGGTGTTGCGCCAGTTGGACGCATCACTGATGGCATTGAAAACTGAGTACATCGATCTCTATCAATTCCACTCGGGGGCAGATGAGGCATTCTTTCAGGATGATCTTTGGACCATGTTAGACAAGCAGGTACAAGCAGGGAAAATACGTCACCTTGGCACCTCGATCGGCAGCAATGACAACCTGCATCAAACGGAATCCTCAAGCCGCGTTGGTTCCGAAGTCATTCAGGTCGTATACAATCGCTTGGATAGAAAGCCGGAAGAGCGGGTGTTCCCTTCATGCCTCGAGCAAAATTTGGGGGTTTTAGCTCGCGTTCCCCTAGCTAGCGGGTATTTGAGCGGGAAATACAAGCCTGGCGATGTGTTTCCCGAAACGGATGTGCGCCACCGCCATCAACCTGAGGAAACAAGGAGAAAATTAGAGATGGTGGCGGAAATTCGCCAGCATGAAGTGCCTGAGGGAGTGGCGATGGCGACATGGGCGCTCGCCTGGTGCCTGGAGCATCCTGCAGTTACGTCGGTAATACCCGGTTGCAAAGACCCGGAACAAGTGTCGCTAAATGCTTCGGCAGCAGAATTGGCTAAATCTGATCATCCACAGCACTGGCAGTAATAGGGTAGGTGTCACCAGAGGCCGAGTATCTTCCACCAGACCCCGCCGATGGCAAGCCAGATGATGATATTGACCACAGAAACCAAAAAACCAAGCGACCACCACTTCGGTTGCGATACATAGCCTGTCCCGAAAAAGACGGGGGACGTTCCTGCCCCGTAGTGGGTGGTCGCTGCAAATAGGTTACTGAAGAAGGCTAGCAGTAAGGCGGCGATCATCGGCGGTGCTCCTGCCGCCACCATCACGACGAGAAAAGCGGCAAACATGGCGCTGATGTGAGCCGTGCTGCTGGCAAAAAAGTAGTGCGAATAGAAGTAGATGAGGAGCAAAATGAGAGAAGACAAGATCCAGGGGAGTCCACTGACGGAGTGTTTGATCCAGTTGCCAAACCAAGCAATGAGTCCCAGCTTGTCAAGGTAAGTGGCCATCATCACCACGGCTGCAAACCACGTCAGTGTATCCCATGCGCCGCGTTCTTTTAATACATCTTCCCACGACAGGACCTCTGTCAATAGCAGGATGGCAAGACCGATAAACGCAGTGGTCGTCGGGTCCACACCAAGGCGGTTACCAAAAATCCACAGCACCAGCACAATGAGAAAGACGAATAGCATCAAGAGCTCAGTCCGTTTCAAGGGTCCCATTTGGGTGAGTTTTTCGCTTGCCATCGCAGAAGCGTTGGGCGTTTCGGTGATTTCCGGGGGGTACCACTTATAGAGTAAAAATGGGATGACCACGAGACTAATAAGTCCTGGTAATGCGGCGGCGATGGCCCAGCCTGTCCAGGTGATTTGCACCCCGGCCACATCTTTTGCGAGCTTTGCACTGAGTGGATTGGCTGCCATTGCTGTCATGAACATGGCAGAGGTAATCAGATCCCCTTGAAACCCCACTTTCACTAAAAAAGCGCCGATTTTGCGCTCTGTACCATCGTCAGGCCGTGAACCGAATGTTTCCGACAAAGAGCGAATGATCGGCAGGATGATGCCGCCTGCGCGCGCGGTGTTGCTCGGGATGGCAGGAGATAGGATCAGATCGCTGAAGAGCAGGGAATAGGCGAGCCCAAGTGTTTTTTTTCCAAACCTTTTGACAAAAAGATAGGCAATTCGCTCACCAAGTCCTGTCTTGATAAAGCCGC
>JAJYOE010000038.1 GCA_021785975.1 Bacillota bacterium
TAAGGGCTGGCCGGGCGACACCGTCGCTGTTGGATAAAGTGCAGGTTGATTATTACGGTACACCTACTCCGATCAATCAGTTGGCGAACATTCAAGTGCCTGAGCCGAGATTGCTTGTGATTCAACCATGGGATAAGAGTTCGCTACACGATATAGAAAAGGCAATTTTGAAGTCTGATCTCGGACTCACGCCAACCAATGATGGTTCTGTCATCCGACTATCCATTCCGCAATTGACAGAAGAACGACGGCTTGATCTCACAAAAATGATTAAAAAAATGGCAGAAGAAGCCCGAGTGGCTATTCGGAACGTACGCCGCGATACCAATGAAGATATTAAAAAATCCGAGAAACAATCACTGATTTCAGAAGATGAAAGCCATCGTTTGCAAGACAAAGTCCAGGAGATTACTGACAAGACAGTGGCAGAAGTGGATCGTTTGCTTACCCTAAAAGAAAAAGAATTATTGGAAGTATAGCAAGTCAAGAAGTGAACGGTTCTGGAGGATACTGGGATGAGGCCGTTTGGAAGAATACGAAAGAGAGAAGATTCGGCCAATAAAGACAATCGCAATCTGATCAATCAACAGGTTCCTGATCATATTGCGATTATCATGGACGGGAATGGTCGCTGGGCGAAAGCAAGGGGTCTCCCACGCATTGCGGGTCATCACTCAGGAATGCTTGCGATGCGAGATGTGGTGCGAGCCTGTGATGATTTGGGAATCAAGTACTTAACCCTGTATTCTTTTTCCACAGAGAATTGGAAGAGACCCCGTCAGGAAATTGAATATTTATGGCGATTAGTGGATGAATTTTTTGCTCTGGATATTCTCGAATTAGTGGAACGCAATGTGCGAATTACCATTCTTGGCGACACCACGGAATTGCCAAACGCCACTCAGGCTACGGTGAATCGTGCACTGCAGATGACAGCTTCCAATACGGGATTAAGGCTTCAATTTGCATTGAATTACGGCAGCCGCAAGGAAATACTGGAAGGTGTTCAATCCATTGCTCGAATGGTGGCCGAAGGAAGTTTAAGACTAGAGGAAATCAACGAAGAAGTTTTTAGTCATTCGCTTGCGACAAAGGGTATTCCGGACCCCGATTTACTCATCAGGACATCAGGAGATCAAAGAATCAGTAATTTTTTATTGTGGCAAATTGCGTATACTGAATTATATTTTGTAGAGGAAATGTGGCCGGAATTCAAACGTCGGCATCTGGAAGACGCCATCCATGCCTATAATGCCAGGGAGCGGCGGTTCGGCGGGTTAAAATGAGGTGAACCATGTTACTTCAGCGTGTGATAACAGCAGTGATCGGAGCGGTGTTAATCTTTGTCGCAGTTATGTTGGGCGGCATATGGTTGGCTATTTTTTTTGCTGTGATTGCGGCGATCAGCACACTGGAGATTGGCACCATGATGAAGGTGCCGCAATGGAGCGTGGAAAGTGTAGTTGCCGTGCTATACACCGTGTTAATGGTGATTTGGCCGGCTTTTGAACGTTTTTGGTACATTTTATTTTATTTGTTGCTTGCGTTGACGATTGTCAGGAGGAAACAGTTTTCCTTTGCTGGCGCTGGAGTGCTTTTTGCAGGGGCATTGTATTCCAGTTATGCATTTCGAACATTACTAGACCTTCGCCGTATGAATTTCGGATTTACTTGGGTACTGCTGGTTTTTTTTGCAATATGGGCGACAGATACAGGTGCTTTTTTCGTGGGACGAGCCTTTGGCGGGCGCAAGTTGTTGCCTGAGGTAAGTCCTAAAAAAACAGTCTCAGGTGCTATTGGCGGTTTTTTACTGGCGATTGTTGTTGCCGCTTTATTTGGTAGTTGGAGTGTCAAAAATGGATTTCATATATGGTGGCAATTTGCAATTGTCGGTGCAGTGATTTCCGTATTCGGACAAATTGGCGATCTGGTGGAATCCGCTTTAAAGCGTAATTACGAGGTGAAGGATTCTGGACGGATCCTACCGGGGCATGGCGGCATTCTTGATCGTTTTGACAGCTTGCTCCTAGCGGCACCCATCGCATATCATCTTATTATATGGTTATTCAAGTGAGCTCACAGAAAGCGGGGCATTCAGTTCATTGCAAAAAAAAATTGCGATCATTGGCTCGACTGGCTCAATCGGAATGCAAACGCTCGACGTAGTGCGCGCCCATCCGGAAGATTTTCGCGTGCTGGCCATCACTGCCAATCGACAGACGGATAAATTGATTGATTTGATAAGCGAATTTCGTCCTGAATATGTTGGGGTTAGGGACGAAGAGCAAGCAATCAAGATCAGAAGTGCAATCCCATTTCCAGTTGAAGTGGGCCTCGGTATGGAGGGCCTTATCGCGGCGGTGACGTGGACTGGCGTAGAAATGGTGGTTAATGCGGTCGTTGGGGCGATAGGCATATTGCCCACCATTGTGGCACTCGAGCATGGCAATGATGTGGCGCTGGCGAATAAGGAAACACTGGTTGCTGCAGGCGAACTGGTTTGGAAAGCTGCGGCAATAGGTAAATCTCAGGTCATCCCGGTGGATTCTGAGCATTCTGCTATTTTGCAATGTCTGCTCGGCAATGAGATGAGCAGTGTGCAAAAAATAGTGTTAACCGCTTCTGGCGGACCATTTCGCGGATATACCAAGGAAATGTTGCAGCACGTGACGGTCTCAAACGCTCTTGCTCACCCCACCTGGAAGATGGGCGCAAAAATTACTGTGGATTCTTCGACGTTGATGAATAAGGGATTTGAAATAATCGAAGCCCATTATCTCTATCACACGCCATATGATCAGATTGAAGTGCTAATTCATCCACAAAGTATCATCCATTCGCTTGTGTATTATCAGGATGGCGCAGTCATGGCTCAATTGGGTTCGGCAGACATGAGGATACCGATACAATTTGCCTTGTACGGAGCCCATTCAAGGGTCAAATCAGCTTGGAAATCGTTAGACCTCGCAACACTAGGTTCGTTGACGTTTGAAGCGCCGGATCGAGAAACATTTCCTGCACTTGATTTGGCATATTCTTGTGGACGTCAGGGAGGAACCTATCCCGCGGTATTTAATGCAGCAAATGAAGCTGCAGTGCTTGCATTTCTTGAAGACCAATTGCCTTATCACCAAATTGTAGAAACCGTGATGCGCACGCTGGATGCTCACGAATCCATTATGGAGCCGACACTGGATCAAGTGATGGAAGTGGATGGATGGGCAAGGAATACAGCTGCAAGACTTATCCGTGAGGGGAGGGCTTTCTCGTGATCGCGTGGTTACTTGCTGGTGGACTGAAGTCAATAATTGCAGTGATAGTGGTGTTTGTAGTACTAGTGACGATTCACGAGTTTGGCCATTTTATCGTCGCAAAAAAAGCCGGTGTTTTGGTGCCGAGATTTGCCATCGGCTTTGGTCCAGCCCTTTTTCGATTTAAGAAAGGTGAGACAGAATACTCGATCCGGTTGTTTCCCCTTGGCGGATATGTGATGTTGGCAGGTGAAGTACCACAGGAGCAACTCTTTAAGATGGGTGAAACGTTGTCAGTTTATGTGAACGATTCAGGGGAAATCTCTGAAATCAGTGATCCTAAAGGTCTTCCAAAAGGCATACAAGGTGAATTGAAGCAAGTCGACATGCAACGCGATTATACGATGACCTTGCAAACACCGGATGGATTGCTCTCCTATCCGATTTCTAAAAACGCACTTTTGGTGAACGGAAAAGATAAAATTCCGTTAGCCCCGCCAGATCGTCAAATGCACCAGAAACCACTTATTTCCAGAATGGCGATTGTTCTCGCGGGTCCTTTTATGAACGTCGTGTTAGCAGTGGTGCTTTTTGCGATTGTAGTAGGTGTGATTGGCGCTCCAAAATCTCCTCCTGCGATTGCGTCTGTGGTTCCCAATACGCCTGCGGCCAGCGCAGGGCTTCAGTCTGGCGATGTCCTTGAAGCAGTGAACGGCCAAACGATGACTAATTGGAACCAATTTGTGATGGCAATTCAAGGTAGTCCTAACCGAACTGTACAACTGAAAATAGATCGACATGGAAAGATGATCAACATGCCAGTGCGCCCTGAGAAGGACAGCCAGGGTGTGGGGTTCATCGGAGTGTCACCTGCCACTGTCCATGGACCAACCATGGCAATCACTGGCGGGGTTACGCAAACATGGAGTTATACGCAACTAATCTTTGATGCGCTAGGAAACCTCTTTACCCACAAAAATGCGTTTGTCAAAGACATGGGCGGCCCGGTAAAAATAGTCGCTGTCATTGGACAACAAGCCCAGCTTGGGATACTAAACCTAGTGAATTTGACTGCGATACTCAGCCTGAATTTGGCCATCTTTAATTTGTTGCCGATCCCCGCTTTAGATGGCAGCCGATTTTTGTTTATGCTGGTGGAAGGGATTCGTGGTAAACCCATTGACCCGCGTAAAGAATATCTGGTGCATGCGATCGGGTTTGCATTGTTAATTCTGTTCACGGTGTTTCGAACCTATCTGGATGTGACTCAACTTTTCTGATGACGGATTGATTTTTTTCTGGAGAGAGGCGGCTTATCTTTGCAGTCGGATCTATCGTTAACGGGGACTTTACTATCTCATCGAGTGTTGGATTCTGCGAAAATACAAAGTATTGATCAAAAACTGGACGATGCTTTGAAGTGGTTGCTCGCGCGAAATGTGCGAGTATTTTTGTCAGAAAAAGAGCGAAAAGTGACACTTTCATTACAGGTGGACCAAAACACTTCACCGTTGCAAATGGTCCAAAGCTGGTTTGCCATCGAACATTCGTTGCCAAAAGTAAAAGTGCAACTGCAGCGTACGGATTCTGATTCTCTGTTGGGAAGTGTGCCTGGTTCGGACGAGGATTGGCTACGCTATGAAGACTACCTCTATGCTGCATGCGCCCTCTTTGCTGCGGAGGAAAAAGGGGTATTGCCGCTTTTAAAAAACATCCATTGGACCATTGCAGAACCAATCACCTATCGATTGATGATTGCAGGACCACTTGATGTGCCGAAACGAAAAAAAATGGATACGCATTTACAAGTGATTTTGCAAAGTCTAATTGGCAAAACCGTTCATGTCTCCCTGGAATCCCATCAGGACACGGAAGAAATTGTCCAAGCGTTTCGCAACGATATGGACGCCGATACGCTGGAGTTTGTCCGAAAACAAACCGAAGCTTCGCTACGAGAAGTAGAAAAAGCTGTCGATCACAGGCCTCTTTTGTTTGGACAAGCGTTTTCAGACGAACCCGTACCCATTTCATCCATTCAAGATGAAATGAGGCGCGCAGTTATTTCAGGAAGGGCATTTGGGCTTGACTCCAGGGAATTGCAAAGCGGGCGCAAGCTCGTCACCTTTCATGTGACTGATCAAACAGATTCGATCACCTGCAAGGTCTTTTTAAAGGGCGGAAATAAGGACAATCAGAATATAGAATGGGTGACTGAAAATACCTATGTGCGTGTACGAGGTGCAGTTCAATTTGACCCTTATGCCAAAGAATTGACGCTTCAAATCAACGACGCGATGCCAGCAAAGCCGCCTCTCATTGCTGATGAGGCGGTGGACAAACGGGTAGAATTGCATGCTCACACGCAGATGAGCGCTCTTGACGGCACCATTTCGGCAACAGATCTCATTCGTATGGCAAGTGAATTTGGTCATTCAGCCGTGGCGATCACTGATCATGCAGTCGTACAAGCTTATCCTGAAGCATTTGCTGCCGGAAAAAAATACAATGTCAAGGTCTTATACGGTGTTGAGATTAATCTGGTGGATATAGGCCAATCCATCGTGTTGCAATCAGCAGAGGCGGAGTTGAATGCGGAGACTGAATACGTGGTATTTGATACAGAAACGACAGGATTATCTGCGTATGAAAATGAACTAATCGAGATTGCCGGAGTGAAAATGAAGGCGGGAGAGGTAATCGACACCTTTGCCAGTCTGATTCGCCCCTCTGTCGCTATTCCTGAGAAAATTACTGAGATCACCAATATTACTAATGAGATGGTTCGTGATCAGCCCACTGTACAAGAAGTACTGCCAAAGTTTTACGAATTCGCAAAAGGTTGCATTCTTGTCGCTCATAATGCTGAATTCGACATGTCCTTCTTAAAGGAACAATGCAAACGCCTGAACCATCCGGCATTTGATCAACCTGTGATTGATACGCTCGCGCTCGCACGCACGTTGTTGCCTGAGGATCGCAATCACCGACTGAAAACATTGACGCAAAAGTTTAATGTGAAGTTGACCCAACACCACCGTGCTCTCGCCGATTCTGAAGCAACGGGAAGAGTTTTTTACCATCTGCTCGAGTTGGCCGACAAAAAATACGGCGTAGAGCGATTGACAAGACTTACTGCCATTGGTAAGGAAAGTGGCGATTTTAGCCGTAACAGAGCCTATCACGCGACAGTATTCGTGAAAAATCAGGATGGGCTAAAAGATTTGTATCGAATTGTGTCTGAAGGCCACGTTAAATACTTTTATAAGCAACCGCGCACTCCTCGAGCGCTCTTGCAATCCTATCGGGAAAATTTCCTTGTCGGATCAGGTTGCAAGTCGGGGGAACTGTTTCAAGGGCTAATTCGTGGTAAATCCAAAGATGAATTAAAAGAAATCATGAAATTTTACGATTTTATTGAATTGCAGCCACTTGATCATTATCAGTCGCTGATCGATTCGGGGGAGATTAGCGGTCTGGCAATCGTTGAAGAGTATCAACAGCAGTTGTTGCAATTGGCGGATGACCTCCACCTACCGGTGGTGGCGACAGGCGACGTCCATTTTTTGCGACCTGAAGACGCTATATATCGAGAGATCATCATGTACAGTTCCGGACCAAAGCGAGATCAGCAGAAGGTCGTCAAACAACCTTCTCTCACCATGAGAACAACAGATGAGATGTTGGCTGCTTTTTCCCATCTAGGCGATCGGGTGCAAGAAGTGGTCATTCATAATACACAGAAAATAGCGGCGCAAATGGAAGTCATTCGCCCGGTGCCAGATCGTGTGTATCCGCCGAATATGGAAGGGGCAGATGATCAAGTCAGGGATCTTTCGACAAGAAGAGTCCACGAATGGTATGGCGACACGTTGCCGGAAGTGGTGAAAGAACGACTCGACAAAGAGTTAAACAGCATCATCACCAACGGATTCTCAGTGAATTATTTGATTGCGCATAAACTGGTGACCAAATCATTATCTGATGGATATATCGTGGGCTCGCGTGGATCCGTGGGTTCTTCGCTTGTCGCTACACTGCTTGACATCACCGAGGTCAATCCGCTTTCGCCTCACTACCGATGCGCAGCTTGCATGCACAGTGAATTTATTCTCGATGGTACGGTGGGCAGCGGTTTTGATTTACCGGATAAAAAATGTCCTCATTGTGACAGCCCGATGATCAAGGATGGACAGGACATTCCGTTTGAGACGTTCCTTGGTTTCAAGGGAGATAAAGTGCCAGACATCGACCTGAATTTTTCCGGAGAATACCAGGCACGCGCGCATAAATACACGGAAGAATTGTTTGGCCAGGACTATGTGTTTCGCGCAGGGACTATTTCTACCGTGGCAGATAAAACTGCCTATGGCTATGTAAAAAAATGGGCGGACGATCAGGGCAAAGTGATGCGAAATGCGGAAATTGCGAGACTAGTGGCAGGATGCACTGGCATCAAAAGAACGACAGGGCAGCATCCCGGCGGATTGATCATCGTTCCCAACGACCATGAGATTTATGATTTTTGTCCGATTCAATTCCCAGCAGACGATATGTCGGCAGAAATGCAGACGACTCATTTTGACTTTCATTCCATTCACGACAATTTGTTGAAGCTAGATATTCTTGGTCATGACGACCCGACGGTACTCCGGATGCTCCAGGAATTGACGGGACTTGATCCTCGCAAGGTACCGGTCGACGATGAAAAAGTGTATTCGCTCTTTAGCGGAACTGGTGCGCTTGGGGTAAAACCAGAAGACATACGTTCACAAACAGGTACCTTTGGCATCCCGGAATTTGGGACAAAATTTGTCAGGCAAATGCTTGAGGATACGAAACCGAGCAGTTTTGCGGATCTGGTCCGCATATCTGGTTTGTCGCACGGAACAGACGTCTGGTTAAACAACGCACAAGAATTGATTCGCAGTCATACCGCACCATTACAGGAAGTGATCTGCTGTCGTGATGATATCATGGTTTATTTGATTTATCGCGGACTGGACCCTTCACGTGCGTTTAAGATCATGGAGGGAGTTCGAAAAGGCAAGGGACTTACCGATGAGGACTCTGAGTACATGCGGCAATTTGATATTCCTGAATGGTATTTGCATTCTTGCCGAAAAATAAAATATATGTTTCCAAAGGCCCATGCTGCGGCATATGTCCTGAATGCGGTGCGAATTGCCTATTATAAAGTGCATATGCCACTCTGTTTTTATGCTGCTTATTTCACTGTGAGGGCGGAAGATTTTGACCTTGAACTGATGGTACGCGGTGCCGATGCCATTGCTTCCCGTATTGAGGAAATTGACGCAAAAGGCGTAACGGCAACAACAAAAGAAAAATCTTTGCAAACGGTACTAGAAGTGGCGTTAGAGATGACGAGAAGAGGGTATCACTTCCTGACACTTGATTTGGGAAATTCGGATGCGACCAAGTTTTTGATCCAAGAGGATAAACTTTTACCGCCATTTGCAGCAGCGCCTGGTATCGGTACTGCTGCCGCAAAAAACATCGTAGATGCCAGAAATCAGGGGGAATTCATTTCTATTGAGGATTTGCAGGAGCGAGCGCGGATTACTAAGACAGTGGTGGAATTATTGGATCATTATGGCTGTTTGAATCATTTACCCGAATCAAATCAGCTAAGTTTATTCTAAGTTAATGCGCCGGTAGGGTTTATTGCAATGGACTTGTAGCCGTGCTATACTAAAAGCAATGTGTGGAAGTATAGATGACGGTTGGTAAGAGTGGGGGTTCCCCACTCTTTCGTTTGCTAAAGGTAATTGGGCGCTTTTGGAGATGGGTAGGAGGTTCATTATGGCAACCAAGCAAAAAATAACAGACCTTGTCACCGAGATGGTCGCGCCGATTTTGCAGGCATCCGAACTTGAACTCATAGATGTCGAGTACAAGAAGGAAGGGGCCAATTGGTTTTTGAGGGTGTTTATTGACCGAGAAAGCGGTGCAGTGGATCTTGATGATTGTGCACTCGTCAGTGAAGCCCTATCGATTAAGCTGGATGAAAAAGACCCTATCCCAAGCGCTTATTTTTTGGAAGTATCCTCCGCCGGTGCAGAACGTCCACTAAAAACAGAGAGGGACTTCATACGTGCGATAAGCAAACGAGTTCACATCACATTTTATGAACCTTATGCAGGCGTCAAATTTATGGAAGGCACGCTAATGCGTTATGAAAAGGAACAATTAGAGATGGAGGTTGACGACCAAACCGTTGTAATACCTACAGATAAAATTGCCGGCGCGCGTCTAGCACTTGAATGGTAGGATGTGCGGCGGCAAAACTATGAAGGGGGGGTGTCTTGGCATATGAATGCCGATTTTATCGCTGCGCTTGATCAACTGGAGACAGAACGCGGAATCAGCAGCGGCGTGTTGCTGGAAGCGATTGAGGCGGCTTTGATTTCTGCCTATAAAAGAAACTTCAGTTCTGCTCAGAATGTCAGGGTGGAAATTGATCGATTGACAGGTGAGATCAAAGTTTACGCAAGAAAAACCATCGTTGACGAACCCGCAGATCCGCGCCTCGAGATTTCATTTGATGCCGCTCTCGATATCAATCCCAACTATCAGCTGGGAGATATTGTGGAAATGGAAGTGACACCGCGTGAATTCGGAAGAATCGCTGCACAAACGGCAAAACAGGTGGTCACGCAACGTATACGTGAGGCAGAGCGCGGAATCATTTATTCTACTTATGCCGACATGGAAGAAGACATTATTTCGGGGATTATTGCGAGACAGGATGGACGTTTTTCCTATGTTGATCTCGATCGCACGGAAGGGTTACTACCAGTAACAGAGCAAATTCCCATGGAAAGATTGCATATGGGCGACCGCATAAAGGCTTATATACTGCGCGTGGAAAAGACGACCAAAGGGCCTCAAATACTTTTATCCCGGATTCATCCGGGGCTGTTGCGTCGGTTATTGGAACTTGAAGTGCCTGAGATTTTTGAAGGAATCGTCGAAGTAAAGTCCGTGGCTAGAGAAGCTGGTGCAAGGTCCAAAGTGGCTGTTTTTTCAAGAAATAAAGACGTCGATCCGATCGGCGCTTGCGTGGGGCCAAAGGGCATGCGCATTCAGGCGATTGTGAGTGAACTGAAAGGCGAAAAAATTGACGTAATCGAGTGGAGCAATGACCCAGCGATTTTCGTGGCTAGCGCCTTATCTCCCGCAAAAGTGGTCGATGTGGAAGTGCTCGAAGGTGAAAAAACGGCACGCGTGATTGTGCCAGATCACCAATTGTCGCTGGCTATTGGCAAAGAAGGGCAAAACGCCAGATTAGCTGCTAAACTCACTGGTTGGAAAATAGACATTAAAAGCGAAAGTCAGGTAGGACGGATGGCCTCCGTTTTTGCTGATCTGGATAAAAACTCGTTTTTTAGCGAGTAGGAAGGGGAATTGTCCATGCGAAAAGTTCCTCTTCGACAATGTGTGGGTTGTCAAGAACTAAAGCCTAAACGCAGTATGTTACGCATCGTCATTACTCCCCAGGGCGAAATCATGATTGATCCTACCGGCAAAAAAGCAGGGCGCGGCAGTTATATCTGTAACGATCACAATTGCTTTGTACTAGCAAAAAAACGCAGGGCACTGGATCGCGGCTTAAAAACCCAGGTGGCGGACGAAATTTACGAGGCGCTCTTAAGGCAGATAGAATCGTATGAAGTACAAAGCTGAACTCCTCGGAATGTTAGGAATTGCGGCACGTGCACGACTGCTTGTGATTGGCGAGTCCGCTTGCTTGCGCGCCGTTCGAAACGGACAAGTCAAATTGATTTTTCTTGCCTCTGACTCGGGGGCCAATGGGGCAAAAAAAGTTCATGATAAGTGTGCGTTTTACAAGGTGCCCGTTCTGGAGATTTTGAGTAAAGATGAATTATCGCAAGCCATAGGCAAGGACAACCGTGCGGTGGTGGGTGTTATCAGTGAGCAAATCGCAAAAAAACTCGCTCAACTAACAGTTTTAAAAGACGGAGGTGAAGGCGTTTGACTAAATTGCGAGTTTACGAATACGCTAAACAATTAAACATGTCGAGTAAAGAGATCATTACCATTTTGAGTCGACTCAACATCCCGGTAAACAATCACATGAGCGTGATGGAACCTGGTATGGTGGAGGCGGTGGAGGGATTTTTCTCTGAAGTAAAAGCCCGCGCCGCAGCGAAGACGGCCGCCAGACAGGAGCAGGAAAACGCTCGTAAACAAGAAATGCTGAATAAGATGGCAAGTAATGAAGAAAAGAAGCATGACAAAGCTATCACAGCGCCCGTCGAAACTGCTCAAAAACAGGAACACGCAGTGGAGAAACCAGTGGCGAAAATGAAAGTAGAAGAATCAGGTACAACGTCAAGACCAACGAGACGAGAAGAAGAGGACGAGGCGATTTCTATTACAGGTGCAAGAACGCAGGCTTATGTGGCCCATCGGCCCATGCAACGAACAGGATCAGACAAACCGCAGGATCACTCCCATCATCAACAAAATTCATCCGCTGCCAGAAATACAACAAACAACAGGAGACCTGGCGATCGTCCGGGTGAGCATACTGCTGATCGCCAGGGAGAAAAAACGTTTGATCGTTCTGGTGCCCGCACAGGGAATGGACGTCCCGGAGGTGGGCAGCGCAATTTTGATCAACGACCACCGCGTCCTGGGCAAGCTAACCCTGGGCAAGGCAACGATACCTTTAAGCGAAATGATGACAGGCGCTCGTCAAATTACAGAAAAGATGCAGGTTTCGGCCAAAATACTTCAGCGCAGCAGTCCCAAGGCGGCACAGCTCCGCGTTATGGACAGGGTGGAGATAGAAATGCGTCCGCAGGCGGTAATGGGAATCGCAACTTTGGCGCAAGAAACAATCAAGGTACCGCGAGAAACAATCAGGGCACCGCGAGAAATAATTGGCGCGGCAACGATCATGCGAAACCATCGCCTGCCACTGGGGCCAAATTTGAAACACAGGAAGCCGCGCGTCCAGCCGCCAGCACCAATTCCTCCCGAAAGAGAACAGAAGGGAATTCACGGGACTTTACCCGTACTTTATCAGCTGAAAAGCGCGAAAACAGCAAAAAGCTGCAGCAGGCGAGAAGCAGATCACAAAATAAAACTCAAATCGTCAAAATACCAGAGGGACCGAAGCAGGTCACAGTGGACGGCCCATACAATGTGGGGGAATTTGCGAGGTTGATCCGCCGGGAAGCGTCTGAGGTGATCAAGAAACTGATGTTTCTTGGTGTGCTAGTGACCATCAATCAAGAAATAGATACGGATACGATGGTGTTGGTGGGCGCAGAATTTGGTACGGAAGTCATTGTGCAAGCGCCTCGTGACCTTGAGGCAGAGGAAATGCTGATTGAAGAAGAAGACGAGAGCACGTTGGAAACCAGGCCGCCTGTCGTCACGATCATGGGACATGTCGACCACGGCAAGACTACCTTGCTTGATGCCATCAGGGAAACTAACGTGACTGCCACTGAAGCGGGCGGAATTACCCAACACATTGGCGCTTATCAAGTGGAGATCAATGATCGAAAAATTACATTCCTGGATACGCCAGGACACGCTGCATTTACCACGATGCGAGCAAGAGGTGCCCAGATTACAGACATTACGATTCTGGTGGTTGCGGCAGATGATGGTGTGATGCCACAGACGGTAGAGGCGATAAACCACGCTAAGGCAGCAAACGTTCCCATCATTGTGGCCGTCAACAAAATTGATAAACCTGGCGCCAATTTGGATCGCATCAAACAAGAATTAACAGAACACGGACTCGTTGCAGAAGAGTGGGGCGGCGATACCATCTTTGTTCCGATTTCCGCACTTAAAAAAGAAGGAATTGAAGAGTTGCTTGAAATGATCCTGCTCGTAGCAGATGTAGCTGATTTGAAGGCCAGTAAAAGCTCGCGCGCACGTGGCACCGTCATCGAAGCAGAGCTCGACAAAGGTCGTGGTCCCGTTGCCACTGTGCTGGTCCAAAACGGTATGCTGCATATTGGCGACGTGGTAGTGGCCGGTAACACATACGGGAAAATCCGGGCCATGGTCAATGATCATGGACGTCGAGTCAAAGAAGCATTGCCATCAATGCCAGTGGAAATCATTGGTCTCTCAGATGTTCCTAGCGCCGGTGATTTATTTGTTGTCTATGATGATGAACGTCAGGCGAGGATTGTTTCTGAACGAAGGTCGACCCGCCAACGTGCGGAGGAATTGAATGCCACCAGCAGAGTGACGTTGGATGACCTATACAAGCAAATTCAGGAAGGCGAAATTAAGGAACTGAACATTATTTTGAAGGGCGATGTTCATGGTTCTGTCGAAGCGGTCGTCGGATCACTGCAAAAGATAGAAGTCAGTGGCGTCCAAGTCAAAGTGATACACACAGGGGTCGGAGCAATTACTGAATCCGATATCCTGCTCGCCTCTGCTTCTAACGCGATTGTGATCGGTTTTAACGTCCGACCGGAACCAAATGGCGTGAAAATGGCGGAAGCTGAGAAAGTGGATATCCGCCTTTACCGTGTCATTTACAACCTCATTGAAGAAATCGAAGCAGCACTCAAAGGCTTACTTGATCCTGTCTACAAAGAGGTCGTGGTGGGCCATGCGGAGATTCGTCAATTGTTTAAGGTATCTAAGGTGGGAACTATTGCTGGAGGATACGTTCAGGACGGAAAAATGGTACGCGATGCTGATGTAAGGCTTTTACGCAACGGCGTTATCGTGTAT
>JAJYOE010000009.1 GCA_021785975.1 Bacillota bacterium
TGGCTTCTGCTACCTGTCTGTCTTCCTCAAGGTTCGCATAGGTTTCGTCTGCTAATTGGCGGGTGCCGACTTTTTTCGAAAGCTCTTCGTATGCTTTTTTTGTATCGATTGTGATACCTTTTGCCGAGATGCTTTTTTTGGCGAGCGGACCAAACGTCGTCATTTGGTCGTACAGCTTCGTATAATCACGGGTCACCCTCACCAGTTTGGGCATTGTTTTGCCCGGAATGGGATCGACTTCGCCCTTCTTCCAGTCCTTCACCTTCCCGTGCGGTTGTGCGAGTTCATCTGGCGAATCGTGGGAAAGTGGCGCCATCACGATATCATCGACTTCTGGCAGCGCATCTTTTGCGAGCGCAGAAAATGTTTTTGCAATGGTGCGAAACGCGTCCCAATCGCTCTTTGTCTCCCAGGGACGGGAGATTGCCGCCTGAAAGGGATGAATAAACGGATGCATATCCGTCGTACTGAGATCATTTTTTTCATACCAGGTGGCAGCCGGAAGGACAATGTCTGAATACAGGCCGCTGCTGGTCATGCGAAAATCAATATCGATTAAAAGGTCCAATTTGGCTTCCGGCACCTGTTCGCTCATCTTGATCGTATCCGGATGCCAGGAAGTCTCTGCATCCGCAAAGACATGGCCATCTGCACCAAGAAGGTGCTTTAGGAAATACTCATGTCCTTTGCCGCTTGCCCCAAGCAAATTGGATCGCCAAACAAAGAGGACGCGCGGGAAGTTCCTTGGGTCGTCAGGGTTCTCGACGGCAAATTCAATCTCTCCTTGCTTCAGACCATTTGCCACTTGTTGGACGATTTCTTCCGTTGTGGTGGCCCCTTTGGATTTTGCCGCCGCCACCACATCGAGCGAATTCTGCGTCCACTGCGGGAAAGACGGCAACCAACCGAGCCTTGCAGCCATGGCATTGACGTCTGCCGGATGCATCCCTTCAAAGCGGCCAGGGTGTCCCGATTCGTTTGAAGTCGTATTTTTTTCCTCATAGCGGTACTGTTCTGTCGCAAAATAAAAGAAAGATGTACCATTTTGCTGGCGCGGCGGACGAACCCAATCGAGTGCAAATGCCACAGTCGCCCAACCTTCTTGAGGGCGCACCTTTTCTTGTCCCACGTAATGCGCCCAACCACCGCCATTCACCCCTTGACAGCCAGTCAAGAGGACCAAATTCAAAATCGAGCGGTAGATCAAGTCACTGTGATACCAGTGGTTGGTTCCTGCTCCCATCGCGATCAGTGAGCGGCCTTTGGTCATCGCCGCATTTTGCGCAAATTCTCTTGCTACGCGCGCCGCAAGGTTCCGATCGACGCCCGTGATCGCCTCTTGCCACGCGGGTGTATAAGGACTGTTATCGTCGTAGTCTTTTGGATAATCCCCCGGCAGGTCTCTGTTCACGCCAACGTGTGCGGCAAACAAGTCAAATACCGTGGTGACGTAAAACGTCTCTTCATGCCCCTGCAACGCTTTCATCGGCACCCCGCGCGTCACGTGGCGCTTACCGCCCTCTTCAAACACGGGGAACTCCACCAGCGCCTTCTCATCCTCGATGCCAAGGAGGCTTAGCCTCGGCGAAATCGCGTTTCCGTCCTGATCCTCTGACTTCAAGTTCCACTTTTTGGACTTGTCCCATCGAAAACCAAGACTGCCGTTTGGCACTACCGGGCGGTTGCTGGTTTCATCCCATAAAATCGTCTTGAATTCGCCGTTCTCCACTTGATTACCGATATCATTCGCACTTAAAAACCGGTCTGCCACCCATTTGTCGCCCTGTTTTTTCAGCGTCACAAGAAAGGGCAAATCGGTATACTGTTTTGCGTAATCGATAAAATACGGTTCAGCGTGATCGATATAAAATTCTTTCATAATGACATGCGTCATCGCCATCGCAAGCGCCGCATCCGTGCCTGCACGAGCAGCGAGCCATACGTCCGCAAACTTCACGTATTCCGCATAATCCGGGCTCACACTCACCACTTTCATACCTTTATAGCGAGATTCCACCATAAAATGCGCGTCCGGCGTCCTCGTCATTGGCAGGTTGGTCCCCCAAATGATCATGTAAGACGCGTTGTACCAGTCAGCGCTCTCCGGCACGTCCGTCTGCTCCCCCCAAATCTGCGGCGAAGCGGGTGGCAAATCTGCATACCAGTCGTAAAAGCTGAGTATGGTGCCACCAAACAGCGACAAGAAGCGGGATCCTGCCGCATAGCTGACCATTGACATGGCAGGAATCGGGCTGAATCCCACCACCCGGTCTGGCCCGTATGTTTTCGCAGTATGTAGCATCGAAGCAGCAATGATTTCACTCACTTCCTGCCAATTACTGCGCACAAGACCTCCTTTGCCACGAGCCTTCTTGTAACGTGCCGAACGGTTCCTGTCGTTCACGATGCGCTCATACGCCTCTACGGGTGATGTGCCTTTCGCGCGTTCTTCCCGCCACATTTCAAGCAATTCCCCGCGCACATAAGGATACTTCACGCGAAGTGGGCTGTACGTGTACCAAGAAAAGCTGGCGCCACGAGCGCAGCCCCTTGGTTCATATTCCGGCACATCCGGGCCAAGCGAAGGATAGTCTGTTTTTTGCGTCTCCCAGGTGATGAGTCCGTCTTTCACGTACACATTCCAACTGCACGAGCCCGTGCAATTGACGCCATGCGTCGACCGGACCACCTTGTCGTGTTGCCAGCGCCCTCGATATAAATCTTCCCACGCGCGGGAACGGGGGCTCTCCTCTGACCATTTTTGATTAAATACCTCTCCTCGCCGCAAAAAATGCAGCCGGCCATTCCTTACCTTGTGACGTTGATCCATCGCGATCTACCTATCCTTTCTCGTGCCCTGCGAGTTTTGGTATCCCGGTTGCTGATCGATGCGAAAGGCGCTTGGTCCCGCTTTCCACTCTTCTTCGAATGCCTCATAATTCGGGGCATTTGCCGCCACCAGAATCATCCGTTCCAAAAAATCGCCATCATCCACACGGGAAACCGCCTCTTCCCACTGACTGATATTTTTATTGAAACGCATCCTGATAAGCGCCAATAAATCGGCTCGATCCTGATGCAGCGCTTCAGTCATCCATACCTCGTCCATTTACCAGACCCCTTCTTCCCACTGGGTTAAAAATTTCTCTTCACTATCACTGTGAATTTGCACCAGCTTCAAGAACCCTTCCGCGTACATCACCACTTCATCCAGTGATTCTCCTTCTTGGAGCTTGTGCTCCATCTCCATCACAAAGCGCTCCATCAAAAAATGATCACGGCGAAAGCCAAGTACAATGGGCTTCACGTCCTCGTTTTCCATTAGTTCAAGGTACCAGTCCGCCTCTTCTTCCCTGGCATGCTCCAAGGTTGACTCTCGCCAGTGCTCACAAAGGGCCTGAAGTGCCCTTGACGCTTCCTCCATTTTTCCGTTTGCAAGAAGTGACTTGGCAAGCATGGTGAGATCCGTGCCCTCCCCTGCAGCAGCCAAATGAATCAAGTGATGACTATCCGCTTTTCTAAGCGCTGGTCCGCTCACAACCAGTCCCCCCATCGTCTGTTACTTTCAAGTGATTACATTTTAATTTTTCATTTACCTGACCTATGAGAGATTTATCACACTCTACTTGCAATCTCATATATTTCTTAAAAAGTTCACATTTTGCGGTTCATTACGGTTCATTTTGATAACAAAAAAAGAGCCTTTCGGCTCTCCGTTCCCTACTCTAATCCAATATGTTATTGATACTCACCCGCACATGCCGTACAGAACACGTGTTTTCGAACCCGCTCTCGCAGGTGGGAGACTCGCGCTTCGATCTTTGGCTTCCCTTCAAGAGGGCCTGTCAGCACGAAGTCGTATTCCTGTCTCCCTTTTAACACGTAAGGTTCAAAACATAAGTCGTTCGTACGTGCAGCGCAGGTGAGATTATGTTAACAAGTGAAGGCGTGAATTGCAACAAGGAATAATCGGTAATCATGGAATGGATGCTTTTACTTTATCATACCCTGATAGCGATTTTCCATACGCCTGGCAATGCTCGTGAGACTTTCCATCAATCGACGCTTCCCATATTGCTCGATGTCCCGTTCATCAAATTTCATCGGTTTGGCATTGGCTTCAAATAAAATCGGTCTTCCATCCGGCGACACGCTGGCATCCAATGAAAGTTCAGTCCATGTACCCGGCGTACGAGCGATGGCAGTTGCTGCTACTTCTCCCACTCTCACGAGTTCACTGATCATGACGTCCCGATCGCTACCAAAGACCTCGGAAAATACCTGTTCCACCTTTGCGCGCGTTCCTCCATTTGGCACATGCGTGGTGACGCTTCCGATTGGTGCGCTACGTATTGCCATCCCGGTCACTGAAAAACCTTTATCGGGTTGACGATGAAGCAGCATCCGCACATCAAACCGGCGACCATTCCAGACTGCGGTGGTGGCTTCCTCCTGCAACAGGTACCGGCCATATTTCCTTGATCGTTGCAAAAAGTCATCAAGTTGATGCCACGTTAAATTCCCATAATCCATGAGTCTGCCCTTTAATTGCTCACGAAGGGATAGCCCCGCTGCATTTTTTTGGAGATGGATCATCCCGATTCCCGCTTTACCAGCGATCGGTTTTAGGTACAATGAAGACCTCTCCTCCAGCCAGCGGGCGATGTCACTGGAATCCATCAAGCGTTCCGAATCCAGAAGATAATCGCGAAGAAAATTACTTTTTCGCCAAATGTCCACGAGTTCCCATTTCGTTAAAAAATGAGGATTGGTAATAATGTGACCGTCGCTCTCCCATTCCTCCATTCGCCTGCGGATGTTAGCAGAGTTTTCGAGATGCCTACTGGGGATCCGGTTGTAAAGAACTGATGACAGAGATGATGTTGAACGCGGTTCAAATTCCCTGCGTTTTTCCGACCAAATGTAAGGGGCTATCGTCCCGTTTCGATTTATCTGAAAAAGCGACATCGTATGCCCCATCTGGTTCGCCAATTTGCCTAATCGCTTAAAATGAGCGATATTCCCTCCAATTTCTCCATCATGGCCACCCGCAGTTAAAATCCCAATGCTCTCCATCAGGATACCACTCCTTGATATGCGATTGTTTTCCACTCATTTTCAGACAGGGACACAGCGTAATCAACGAGAAGTTGCAAGGAATACGCATTCGCATCGCGGAGAAATGGCGTGTGAAAAATGGATCGACCCGGTTTAGCATTTGCTTCAAAAAGCACGAGTCTCCCGTCTCTTGAAAACCCCATATCGAGTCCCAACTCTCCTAGCGTCGGTTCATGTGTGTCGCAAAGGTTCCTGCTGATGGTTAACGCCGCCTTTTCCATTGCATCATATGCGGCATCTGCCTGTTTATGAAACCACTGATCTAGTACCGTCTGTCTGTCCGCAATGCTTCCTCCACTTCGAACATGAGTGGTGACTGCCCCTTTTGCGGCCACCTTTGCTGCGCACCCTGTCACAGTAAACTCTCCGTCTGGTTTCCGTTGGACATGCACGCGAAAATCTGTTTTTCTGTCGCGATACGTACGAAGCGGAATTTCCTCTTGGATAATCCATTGATGATGGCCAAGCTTACGCTTCACAAAAGAAAAAAACTCCTTTTTGCTACCTAGAGTTGTGACTTCCACTCCGTTCGCGCTTCTCATTTCCACAAAAAAACGCGACCCCATTTTTTCAAGTCTGTAAATTCCTTCGCCCAAACTGCCGGAGATCGGTTTGACGTAGAGTGAACCAAATTGATGTAACCCCGACAGAATCTCCTCTGGTTCCCATGAGTACCATGAAGTCGGAAGATATTGGGCCGTCTCGACACATTTTCGCAAGCACCTGTCCACTTCGCGTTTGTTAAAAAAACGCGAATTAAAGACCGGAATCTGTGCCCTCGCAAGCCATCCTTTTGCCGCTTTCGTGATAGGATCAAACTCCTCTTTGCGGGTGGGAATGCGATTATAGACCACCGTAGGCAAGAGTTTGCGCACTTCTACTCTTTGTGATGACTGCAAATCCTCAGGTGTCAGGCGAAATGCCTTTACCCCGGACTGTTCAGCAGTACGCAACACGGAGCGGATATAATGAGAATTCCAATTTTTCCTGCTGACTAGTATCCCTAAGACCGGACGCTGTGGCGCCATTATTACACCTTCTCTCGTTAGGAAGCGGCACTTCGTTTTTTGAGGGATGAAGATTGCGGTAATCCCCAAGCCGTCCTGATATCCAACGACTCATCCCATACCTCGTCTTGTCGGATCATCGTAAAAATCGGTTCGATCACTTCCTGATATTTGGCGTAAGTCTTCGTTTTCTCAAGTTCTCTCACCGCTTCTTCCAGTAAAGTAAGCAGGTAATCCCTGTCATTTTTATAAAACGCTCTGGCAAAATCCTGACGATGCAGCGGCAAGTAGGGCAATTCGTGGTGATGGTGGATAATGGTAAACGCGAGTGCAAACGCTGCATAAGTGATTTGTGGGTCAACGAGAAAGCTTGCCGGTGTCCGATATTCGAATCCCCCGTAATCTTTAACTCGGATGTCGCCCAAAAACCCATATTTCGGCCTTCGACGGCTCGATGTTTCTGGATCCTCAATCAGCATCAGCGGCAAGCCTAAATAGATATCGAGCATGTTGATTAGTCGTGCTGATAAGGGGACACCGCTGAAGTGGAGATGCCCTCCAATGGGATAGCGGACAAAAGGGGCGCTCCCAGCGAGCCATTCCGGATAGGGACGTTTGGCAAGTTGGGTCGCTTTTTTCAGCACTTTTTTTACATTGACGAGTAGCGCTTCCGGCGTGTCAGCAGGATCTGGTCTGATTTCTGCAAGCGGTCTGCGATTTCTGTCTCCTGCAAAGGTTCGATCGTCACAACCGACCATCCCTTTTTGCGGAAAATACCTTGAGGCCATCACCATTTTCCCCTGTTTTGAGCGCAACATGAATTCAAGATCTGTTCCCATCAACAAATGGCGGTAATCCGGATGCTGATTTTTTTCCTCCTGGTTCATCCATTCCTTCACCGCATCGGCAAAGAGCTCTAATGTTCTCCCTTTTAACACAGGAGTGGCCGCCACATCGAGCACCACTTGCCGCGATTTGGAAAGTACCCCCAAACTGACGAGGCCAAATTCAAGACCAAGAGAATGTACGGCCCTTACGGCAAGTTGTGTGATTTTTTTTGTCTCTTCATCCAATTCACACGGCACTTCCACAAATGAATCGGTAATCTGATTGATCCGCTTGCTAAGCCAGACTGACTTATTTTCTGTGCGAAAGCAGCTGAGCGCCTTGAGGTCAAACACAGGAACCCGGTAGTGGCGATGCAGCTGCATTTTCACTTCTGCGTCTTCCTCTGCGCTGCGACTACGCGGACACGAGATCCCTGCCCTGCGCAGTGACCGGAGTAGTGTCCGTCTCGAATCGGCGCTAAGAAGGGCATCCCTGCGATTCACGGTCCACCCTAAATCGAGATCCTCCGTATTTCCAAAACGAATGACCCGATCATTGGTACCGATTCCTTTCACATCCTGGACAGGCAACAGTCCGTTCACCTGTTTTGCCAGTCGCGTTGCCGATGCCTGCCCGCCGTGGAGAAGAAAAAATCGCATGACATGCCCCTCCTATACGCCTTTTTTTAATGTTCGACGGGAACCGGCATATAGGTACATGGCATAGAGAAGCGGCCGCTCCAGCGCCCGTTCCACCAATTGCAAAGTGCCTCGAGAAGTTTCGACGTTTTTCCGGGGTTTTGAATTGACTTCCAAAAGGTATACATGCCCAGCCTGATCGACACCAAAATCAAGCCCCAATTCGCCAAGTGTCCTTTTTGATTTTTGTTCGATGACATCAGGCAGTAGTTTGACCAGGTTTTTTAACTCTTTGCGCATTCGTTCGTAAGCGGGGATTGGCAACTCGCCTTTCAGCACGGTGATGGCAAAAGCCTCTCCGCCTGATGACAAGTTGGATACAAACTCCCCTTTGGCAGCTAATCGAATGTAGGTTTTTGATCTCTTCCATTCACCGCGTTCATTTTTTTGCAAGAGTACCCGTATGTCGAGAGGACGATGGTCTACCTCTAATAGCGCAATCCCTTCTTGCAGTAAATAAGGCTTTTTTGCCGCACGAGTTGTTAGATAATCGTTGATCAACTCGCAATCACCTGCAGATTTCATTTCTTTAATCGCGTACTTTTGTCGAATCATCGCTTGCCATCCTTCTTCTTGGTGAGTCAGTTTGATTATTCCTCTGCCAAGACTGCCATGAATCGGTTTGATAAAAATCACAGGATACATCGCGCAAAATTCTTTTAAGTGAACTGGCGAATAGCTGGTCGTTCTCGGTAAGTGATCTGCCAATTCCTGAACCTCACTCAGCCATTCGAATACTTCCCACTTGTTGAAATAGCCATCGTTAAAAATGACTGCATGTTTACGTAAAAAGTGGCGTTTCGCTGCAATCGCTTTAGCCGTCTCGTACTTTCTCGATAAAATCTGGTCGTAAATCACTTTTGGCAGAGAAAAGGTCGCTTTTACAATTGTTTCGTCAGCATCCCTATCCATGTGGCTGAGGACATACCCCGTCAGCATCTTGTTTTCCACATCTACCTCTTTGGGATCAAAGACACAAGCCAACCATTTGTTTTTATTTGCAATTTGCAAATAGTGAGCTAAAAGTGCCCCCTGGTGGCCGACAAATGCGCCATCTTCAAATCGAACACGAGCCATAATGCCAATCTCAGGACGCAATAGCGATTCAATGATCATTGGAGTCTTCCCCTTGTCAGGTATTGCGAGTGGTCAGATAGTTGGCATAATCCACGATACGCTCGAGGGATTGAATTCGCCAATCCTTGGATACCGTCCTCAACATCCGCCTTCCGGGACAAGGATTGATTTCGAGAAAGTACACTCGTCCCGCCTCATCGACAGCAAAATCAATCCCCAGTTCAACGAGAGGAGGATAGGCTCGTTGAAACCATTGAAACACTTTGCGGGCTACTTTCTTTCCTTCTTCCATGCCACGTTGCCAACGCATCGCCTGATCATACGACAGCATAGACAGAATCTTTCTAGGTGTAAGCGCTTGACCGCCAGTATGAAGATTGGTGGTCACGCCACTTTTTTTGCCTACTCTCGCAATCACAGTCACGTTCGGTTGGCGATGGTCTGGCATTGCCTGCACCAGGTAACGCAGATCGATGGGTTCACCATTTTTTGTCCTCAATAGTTCAATGGTTTCCTGCAAAATCGCTGTATGACCGGAGAGACGGCCATTCACTTCCTGCCACAGTCCCTCTTTGTCTTCTGCCGAAAACGCCTTGATTTGCCTTTGGCTTGCCGCCAGCAGAAGCGCGTTCTCTTCCCGTTGAATTCTCATGATGCGATTTCCCTGCGATCCCAGCACAGGTTTGATGTAACAGTCGGTGAGGGAATCAAGCAATGGGAAAAACTCACTTGGCTGCCTCAAGATGAACGTTTCCGGCAAGTAAGTGCGCAGGAAAGCATCTTTTTGCAACTGTTGATACACTTTCCATTTATTGCTCATTCTTCGGGGCAAAGTAATCAACTGACTGTCTTTTTCCAGACGTTCTTCTTCCGAAATGATCACTCGTTTCATCGAAGCGGGATAATTGACCATTCGTCGAAGAACTACTTGTGGCCACTCGACGGGTGATTTTTCCCATTCGCCACTGCCTGCTCTTGTGTGTTGCAAACGATACCCTTCTAGTGCCAAACCAGCAGGTTTTAAAAACCCGGGAACCAACACAAAAAAATCCCATTCTCTAGCAGTCGCAACTGCCGCCAAATCTTTCAACAATTGATCCTGCGAGCCAAATTTCCTGTCTTTCCCCAAATCCGCGTACACGGCAAGCGCACGTTTCAAATCCTTTTCCATTCGGGACACCCCCAGCGGGTCTCGCAAAAAAAGGGCGCTCTTCACGAGCCCCCACCCACCTTTTACACATCTTGGCACGATTATCTTGCTGTGCTTGAACTTTCCTCTACGCTTTCTTCCTCAAGATAGCTTTCTGAAAAATCACTAAAGCTTTCTTTTTTGGGCGTCGGATCACAGACCATGACCCATAATTTTGTACGGCCAATGAGTTCTGCCTGATGTCCCATCTCAATGGTTACCACCACTTCCCCTGACTCCTCGTTCAGCACTGCATCTAGGCAGTTGGGATCTTGAAGCATGCGAACCTCTACTGATGTTTCTTCAAATGTGCCTTTGGGGTCCATCTCGTCTAGAGGGACTTCAACGGTATAAGCCACGGAATCTTTAGCCACTGTGGTCTCTGAGTTGTCGTGATAGGAATACCACAGATTCAAATCAAACCGGCCGTGAATTTCCACGATATTTTCGATGAGCGTTCCTTTGCAATGATGGTTCATCACCCAACAACCGCCTATGGTCGTTGGCGGATTTTCCGGTTTTAGGGAAAACGTCTCTGTGGTGTATTTCGTCCCCTTACCGCATATCGCCTGGGTGATAATTTCGCGACAAATCGAATCTTTTGCGATCATCGCGCTAATCCTCCTCTTTCATGAGCCCTTGTTCTGTACTCCTATCTCTATGCCATCTGCCCATATTTGGTGAGGACCCTAATAAAAAAACGCCGGTGGCCCGGCGTTTTAATGGATGGTGTTTCGCAGCACCCTCAACAGGTTCTCCCCTGCTACTTTTTTTGCAATGTCTATCCCGAATTCATCGATTAACCGATCCAATAATAAAGGATAATCTTCGCCGCTTCGAAGATTGACCAGTGTTTCCGTGATCCCGTCAAAATCAGACCCCAGTGCGACTCCGTCCGGTCCTGCCACGCGCAACAGGTGTTCCATATGCACCATGAGATCATCTATCGATTGGTTTTCTCTGTCTCCGACAAAATGAGGAACAAACGTGACTCCCATCGTACCTCCGCTCTGAACAATGCCTTGAATCAACTCATCAGGTAAATTCCGGCGATGAGGATATATTGCGTAGGCGTTACTGTGAGAAGCCACGATGGGTTTATCGGCAATGGCAAGAACATCCTCCACACCCCTCCACGCGAGGTGAGATACGTCTGTCACCATGCCCAGGCGTTGCATTTCCTTCACCGCCTCTTTACCGAATTTGGTGAGACCCCCTCCCCTCTCTTCGCCAACACCATCCGCTAAACTGTTGGCACCGTTCCATGTGAGTCCAATCCACCTGATACCGAGGCGATACAGTGCATGAAGCACCGCAATCTCTCCATTGATTGCATCAGCGCCTTCAAGTGACAGAATAGCGCCTGTGGTACGCTTGACGATCAGCCTATCCACGTCCTCCATGGCAGTGATCAGTTCAATGGATCCGCTCTTTTCCACTTCCTGATGAAAGCGATGCAGTGATGACAACACTTTGTACAGCTGTTCAGAAGGAGTGATCGTCGGATCTATAAACGTGACGAACACCTGCACATCGACACCGCTTTTTTGAATATTTACCGCGCTTTGATGCAATCTTGAATTGACGTCATAGAAAGAAAGCCCCTCTGATTCCATGCGATAAAGAATATCCGCATGACCGTCCACTACTTTTAATCCTCTGTACACGGTATCCTCCCCCTGGTAATTGTTAGATTATCCTTCTGATCGCCAAATGCGCCTGATCGCTGTGGATTTACCCGCTTCATCCACGGTAATCAGCACTGCGGAAAATTGTCTTGGCCCCTCTTCAAGTTCATGTTTGTTCGGCAGTTGGTCAATAAATTTCTGAATCATCGGTCCCTTCTTGAGTCCAATAATCCCGTCACGCGGCCCGGTCATGCCCACATCGGTGATATAAGCTGTTCCGCCCTGTAAAATGCGTTCATCTGCAGTTTGAACATGTGTATGCGTCCCAAGCACAGCAGATACCTTTCCGTTTAGATACCATGCGAATGCCAGTTTTTCAGATGTGACTTCCGCATGAAAATCAACAAAAATATAAGGTGTTTGTTCACGGATTTCTGTCAGCAGTTCGTCCGCCTTCTGAAATGGACTGTCATATAAACCCATGTAGGTTCGCCCGATCAAATTCATCACCGCTACTTTTTTCCCGTTCACCTCGCAGTATAGGTAGCCATGCCCTGGGGCGTGCGCATGAAAATTGGCAGGTCGGCAAATGCGCCCATCTTCATCAAGGCGATTGTAGATCTCTTTTTGATCCCAGGTATGATTGCCAAGGGTAACTATTTCAACTCCTGCGTCATACAGTTCTTCAAGCGCTCCGATCGTCAAACCGCGCCCGTTTTTGGCAGCATTCTCAGCATTGGCTACCACCAGGTCAATTGTTTCTTCTTTCGCTAATTGATTCAGCTGTTCAGCCAAGTATGTAATTCCCGCTTTACCTGTGACATCTCCGATAAATAAAACGTTCAATCGATCACCCCATTCAAAAAATAAGGGCAGCCATGTGGCCGCCTTATTTTGCGTATTCTACTGCCCTTGTTTCGCGAATGACGGTAACTTTAATCTGTCCAGGATAATCCAATTCACTTTCGATGCGCTTGGAAATTTCACGCGCAACTCGAACAGATTCGGCGTCATCAACTTGCTCAGGTTTTACAATGATGCGTATTTCCCGTCCAGCCTGTATGGCAAAAGACTTGTCCACGCCATCATATGAACTTGCGATTTCCTCCAACCGCTCCAAACGTTTCAAGTACACATCGAGCGATTCTCTTCGAGCACCCGGTCGTGCTGCTGATAATGCGTCTGCCGCACCAACTAACACCGAAATAGGTGAGGTGTATTCCACGTCGCCATGGTGTGCTGCAATGGCATTGATCACGATAGGATGCTCTTTGTATTTTTTCGCCAAATCAACACCGATTTCCACATGAGAACCTTCTACCTCATGGGTAATTGCCTTACCCACATCATGCAACAACCCGGCACGCTTAGCCAATGTAATATCCAGTCCCAGTTCTGCAGCCATAAGTCCAGAAAGATGAGCCACTTCAATAGAGTGCTTCAAAACATTTTGACCATAGCTGGTTCGATATTTTAATCGACCCAATATCTTCACAAAATCTGGATGAATTCCATGAATTCCTACTTCAAATACTGCTTGTTCGCCTTCTTCTCGAACGCGGTCATCGACATCACGTCGTGCTTTTTCCACCATTTCTTCAATGCGGGCCGGATGAATCCGACCGTCAGCCACAAGTCTTTCCAGCGCGATTCGCGCCACTTCACGGCGAATGGGATCAAAGCCTGATAAAATAACCGCCTCTGGCGTGTCATCAATGATTAAATCTACTCCGGTCAATATCTCCAATGTGCGAATGTTACGGCCCTCACGACCAATAATCCGGCCCTTCATTTCATCACTTGGCAGTGACACCACAGATACTGTGGTTTCCGCCACATGATCAGCAGCACAACGCTGAATGGCCGTGGCGATAATTTCCTTTGCCTTTCGATCAGCTTCTTCTTTAGCTTGAAGTTCGATTTCCTTCATTAGAAGCGCTGCGTCATGTTTGCATTCTGCACCGACTTGAGACAGGATCTGATCTCTCGCCTGGTCTTGAGTAAGGCCAGAAATGCGCTCAAGTTCTGTCACCTGTTCGACTTTCAATGCCTCCAGGTTGTTCTTCAGATCCTCAACTGCCTGTTCTTCTAAAGTCAGCGCTTCACTGCGCCTCTCCATGGATTCCGTCTTGCGATCCAGCGCTTCTTCCTTTTGCAGCAATCTGCGCTCTAATCTCTGCACTTCCAGTCGTCGTTCGCGAAGTTCGCGTTCCGCGTCATTGCGAATCCGATGGGACTCTTCTTTTGCTTCTAATGCTGATTCCTTAATCTTTCTTTCGGCTTCTCTTTTCGCAGCCTCAATGATTTGTTCTGCTTGCGCCCTTGCAGAAGAAAGAGATGTCTCCACATTCTTCCCCCTAGACGTAAACCAAAAAACCACTATAACGGCAACGATGATCGCGGTAACCAAAAGACTGATAATAAACACAGCGTCGTTTATCACGTCAATTCATTGCCCCCTTGCCATGTCACAAGCAAGGACGCCGAGATCCAACAGCAGGAATCCCTCAACAGTCATTACGATCACACACGAAAACAAATGGATCGTCTGCAAAAACGATAATTAAGCAGATATACGCAATTAAATTGTACGATACTTGTAAAACCCTGTCAACCGATTTTCACTTTTTATTGAGAAATAACAGTAAACCCTCTATCATTTACTTTACTTCTAATTATTGTAATGTTAATTAGAGTCTAAATAGTTAAGTTCATTGATCAGAATAGTCAAGATCATCAAGCACTTTGTGAATGGTTGTGCTAGTAAAACCCCTTCTACTTAAATATGCGGCTAATTTTAGCCTGGGCTTTACCACCTGTTTTCGCATCAGTTCCCGCCATTTTTTTTCAGCTAGTAACTTTGCAGCAGAAAGCTCATGATAATTTTCGCTACACATGACGCTCGCAACGGATGAAACACTCAGGCCGCGTTGCATCAGTTTGGAAGCCACCATTTTTTTGCTTTGGGTGGAACCAGGCATCTTTGCCTTTTGTATCATATATTTGCCAATTTCTTCATCATTAATCCATTGCTGATTACGTAGCCATTCGATGACTTCCTCAGCAACATTTCGGAGTACTTCTTTTCTTGACAAGTAATTGCGCACTTCCCTTTCAGTATGACGAGCATTAGCCAAGTAATTCATTGCCAATTCTTTGGCAGTCGTTAACTGATCAGCGTGTTCGAGACACATCTGCAGTAATTCATCAAACTTACATCCTGTGATGACGCTGCAGGCGATGATGCTGCTCGCAAGATACGGCCCCTGTGTCCTTCCGTCTGAAAGCGAAATATATCTCAGGGCTGGATGGCGAACGTCTGGCGTGACAGAAACGATATGTGGTGATTCAAATTCACTCAAGATAATATGCCTCTTTGAAAGGATTATTCGTCAAAATCAAAAGCGAGATCATCCTCTGTTTCCGCATTCTGAATTGGAGCAGCGGCTATTCCCGTCACCGTGAGTTCGCGAATTTTCTGCTCGATCGTATCAGCCACTTGCTTGTGTTCTTTAAGATATTGCTTGACATTCTCCTTGCCTTGACCCAAGCGCTCGTCACCGTAAGAATACCATGCGCCGCTCTTCTGGATGATGTCGAGCTCTGTTCCAATATCGACGATGCTGCCTTCCCTGGAGATGCCTTCGCCAAACATGATGTCCACTTCAGTCTGCTTAAACGGTGGTGCCACCTTGTTTTTGACGACTTTCACTTTGGTGCGGTTCCCCACAAGATCATTGCCTAGCTTTAACGCTTCGGCACGGCGCACTTCCAAGCGAACGCTGGCATAGAATTTAAGCGCTCTACCGCCTGTCGTTGTCTCCGGATTGCCAAACATCACACCGACTTTTTCGCGAATCTGATTAATGAAAATGGTGATGGTTTTGGATTTATTGATAGCGCCGCTCAATTTGCGAAGTGCCTGTGACATCAGTCGCGCTTGCAACCCCACATGAGCATCGCCCATTTCCCCCTCGATCTCCGCCTTGGGTACGAGCGCTGCGACAGAGTCGATAACGATGATATCCACTGCACCGCTCCTGACCAATGCTTCGGCGATCTCAAGCGCCTGCTCTCCGGTATCCGGTTGCGATATGAGCAATTCTTCAATATTGACGCCAAGATTGTGGGCATACTGAGGATCGAGTGCATGCTCCGCGTCAATAAAGGCAGCTTGTCCCCCTAACCGCTGCACTTCTGCTATGGCATGCAAAGCCACGGTCGTCTTGCCGGATGATTCCGGTCCATATATTTCAATGATACGTCCGCGCGGAAAGCCGCCCACACCAAGCGCAATATCAATCGCAATAGAGCCGGTTGAGACGGTTTCCACATTCATCAACGCTCTGGCTTCACCCAACTTCATGATAGAACCTTTACCAAACTGCTTCTCAATTTGTTTCAATGCCAAGTCTAACGCTGTCTTCCGATCTGCCAAACCGCTCACACCTTTCCTTAGCTACCGCCGTTCAAAAACACCCTATCTAATCATCTTCTCACCGCTATTGTACAAATAAGAGGAGAAAAACACAAACATTTGTTCGTAACTTTACTATAAAAAAAATCCCTCTCAAAAGTCATCGATTCAAGAGGGATTTACTGACTTCTACCTGCGATAGGATTGTCCTGCACCGCGCGGTCGCGCCGGTTCAATGTTCACCCTGGCACCGTTCACGCGAGATTGACGAAGCGCTTCAAAAACAAAAGGTGCTGAATCCTCTTCAATTTCCACAAAAGAAAATTTGTCAAAGATATCGATTTTGCCAATCGCTGAACTTGGTATCCCGGATTCTGACGAAATGGTGCGCACCAGTTCGCTGGGACCCATTTTAGCGCTTCTTCCGAGATTGACAAAAAACCTCACCATTCCCGGTGCGCCGCCCGTATCGCCAAAATCGTACTGGTCGTAATTGTTCACTTCAAGGTCTCCGTCAGAAGCCAGTTTCAAGGCTGCAGCAGCTAAATCCACAGGGTCAACCTCATCCACCAGCGGGCCTAAAACCGCTTTATAATGGGAAAGTCCGCCTTCCTGCACCGCTACATGCAAACGCTCCCTCCAAAGTTCTGCTTGACGCTCTGCCACATCTGCAAGTGTTGGTAAATCTCTACCTTCGATCGTCGCTTTGGTATCGCGTTCAATCATCTTCAACAGCTTGAATTCACGCGGTGTCACCAGCGTGATGGCGAGCCCGCGCTTGCCTGCACGCCCCGTACGGCCAATGCGGTGAACGTACGCTTCAGTATCCTGAGGGATGTCGTAGTTGAACACGTGAGTCACATTTCCTACGTCTATCCCTCTTGCTGCCACATCAGTGGCCACGAGAAGTTCAATATCACCAGAGCGGAACCTTTTCATCACGCGATCCCTTTGCGCTTGGCTCATATCGCCGTGCAGGCCGTCTGCCATATAACCGCGACCAATTAACGCTTCAGTCAGTTCGTCTACTCCGCGTTTGGTCCGGCAAAAAATAATGCCAAGAGACACATCTTCACTGTCAATCACCCGACACATGCTGTCAAGCTTCGTGCGCTCCAGTACTTTATAGTACACCTGATCCGTGAGCGGTACGGTCATCTCTCCGCTCACCATCTGTACGTGCTCCGGTTTGTTCATGTAGCGAACAGCTAAACGCTTAACTTCAGGTGGAAATGTGGCTGAGAAGAGGAGCGTCTGCCGCTCATTTGGCGTTGCCTGCAAAATGGTCTCGATGTCTTCAATAAAGCCCATATCCAGCATCTCATCCGCTTCATCAAGCACGACGGTTTGAACACGGTCCAGTTTCAAGGTACCTCTGCGAAGGTGGTCAAGCACCCGCCCCGGTGTCCCAATGATAAGTTGTACACCTTGCTCCAGCGCGCGAATCTGATGTCCAATCGACTGCCCACCATAAATGGGGAGCACCTTGGTCCGCTTGAATTTGGAGATTCTTCTCACTTCACCCGCCACTTGAATCGCAAGTTCCCGGGTAGGCAGCAATACGATTGCCTGCACAAAGCGACCAGTGGACGCTTTTTCCACCAGCGGAATGCCAAAAGCGGCTGTTTTACCCGTACCAGTCTGGGCTTGTCCAATCACGTCCTTACCCTCAAGCACTAAAGGAATGCAGGTGGCTTGAATCGGAGACGGCTCTTCATAACCCATTTCATCAATGGCATCCTGAAGTTTTTTGCTTAATTGAAAATCTAAAAAAGTCGTCATATTTTCACCTCTGTATCATTTAACAAATCCAATAATTGCTTAAGCGCCGCTTTTGCGGCTCTCACCCTCACTTGAGTCCTACTGCCGGAAAACACATGTTTTGCCACTTTAGTGGTTTTGCCATCTGTAGCCGCGACGTAGACAAGTCCTACCGGTTTCTCCGCTGTCCCCCCGGTCGGTCCTGCGATCCCTGTCACACTGACGCCAAAGTCACATTTCAATCTGTCCCGGATGCCTTGCGCCATTTGTTTTGCTGTTTCTTCGCTCACTGCACCATCGTTCATTATCACCGCTTCTGACACGCCAAGCTGCTCTACCTTTACTTCATTCTGATAAGCGACTAGGCTTCCAGCAAACACATCTGAACTCCCCGGAATTTCCACCAGCATGGATGACAACAACCCGCCTGTGCAGCTTTCTGCAAAACCGGCTTTCGCTCCCATTTCAAGTAAACGGCGAAATACAATCAGAGATAGTGTATCCTCATCATAACCATAGATGTAATGCCCCAAACGATCCGTAATTTCCTTTTCGACAGGAGCAATAAGGGCAAGGGCTTCTTCTTTAGTCTCCGCTTTGGCAGTGATGCGAAAAAGCATCTCCCCTTCGCCCGCGAGAGGCGCAATGGTGGGGTTGCTTTGCACCCGCAAAAGATCGAGCACCTTCAGCTCAGCCGCCGATTCGCCGATGCCAAAAAGGTGCAGGACGCGACTGGTGATCGAGCCCGAACCCGCAATTCGCTCAAGGATAGGCTTGACCTCGTCGTTGTACATTCCCTGCATCTCAAGAGGAGGTCCCGGCAGCAAAAAAAGGTGTCGCCCTTCCCACTCTAGATACTGCCCAGGCGCAGTTCCTCGTGAGTTAGGTAAAAACACGGCATCGCCTATTCGTTCGGCCTGTCGCTTATGTACGTCGAGATAGGATCGCCCCAATCTCTCAAAATAAGGGACAATAAGCGCTTGAAACGCTTCTTCATCATAAGCGAGCGATAAGCGGCATGCATCAGCGACTGCTTTTCTCGTCAAATCATCATCAGTAGGTCCTAGTCCTCCCGTAATGACAATCACTTGCGAGCGATCCAGCGCGAGCTTCAATTGATCGACAATTCGCCCTAAATGGTCGCCAACTGCCGTATGAAAATAGACGCCGATGCCCAGTTTTGCAAATTCCAGCGAGAGAAACCTCGCATGAGAATTGGCGATATCACCGAGCAAAATTTCTGTGCCTACTGCAATAAATTCAGCGTTCACGGCAACCTCCGCATTTACTCGTCAGCACGAATGGCATGGCGATTTTTATAAAAATAGTCAAAACCGCTCCAAAGCGTCATGAAAGCAGAAAGATAAAGCATCACTTGATCCATGGGAAATCCGAGATACACAAAAGGAAAATTATTTAGCATCAGCAATATGATCGCAATCATTTGCGTGACGGTTTTCCATTTTCCCAGCCAACTGGCAGCGATGACGGTGCCTGATGTGGATGCGACCGAGCGAAGTCCAGTGACGGCAAACTCCCTGGCGATGACGATGATGGCAATCCATGCAGGCACTTGATGTAAGGCGACTAGTGAAATCAGCGCTGTCGAAACCAGTAATTTATCCGCCAGGGGGTCCATGAACTTACCAAAATTCGTGATCAGGTGCCTTTTTCTTGCGATGTAGCCATCTAGGGTATCTGTCGCCGATGCCACAATAAAAATCACCGTTGCGATCACCGCACCGCCAGATAACCAGGTGTTTTGCACATGCCATCCCCATCCGGGGGTCGGCACCAGCAAAAAAATCATGACAAACGGAACCAGAATGACTCGAGCCACTGTGATTCGATTTGCCAGATTCACTTAAATGGCCTCCCCAACGAGATCAAATTCTAGTGAGTGGGTAATGTGCACAGGAACAATGGTTCCCACTTTCAGGTTTTTGCCAATCACATGCACCACACCGTCAATCTCTTGCGCGTCGTAGGGTGTACGTCCCACATACTGACCCTCATGTTCCTGACTCTTTTCTTCAATCAATACGCGAACGACTTGTCCAATGTGACGTTCCAGGCGCTTGGATGCCACCACGCGTGCCACTTCCATCAGTTCATTGGCGCGGCGTTCCTTGGTTTCGCCATCCACTTGATCAGCAAAAAGAGAGGAAGGCGCCTCATCTTCGGCAGAATAAGTGAAAACTCCGACATGATCAAAAGCAATTTCCTGTACAAACCGCTTTAATTGTTCAAAGTCTTCCTCTGTCTCACCCGGAAACCCGACAATGATTGAAGTGCGAATGACTGCATCAGGAATTTCTTCACGAATTCTGGCAATCAGTTTGCGGATGTGCGCTTGATGCCCAGGGCGTTGCATCGCGCGGAGCAGGTGATCTTCTGAATGTTGCAACGGCAGATCAATATACTTCACGATTTTTGGCAGATCTCGAAATGCCGCAATTAATTCATCGGTAAAATACCCGGGATAGGCATAGTGAAGGCGAATCCATTCAATGCCCTCCACTTCATTCAGTGCCCGAAGCAAATCCGGCAATCTCCGTTTACCGTATAAGTCATACCCATACTGTGTGGAATCCTGAGCAATCAGGTTGATTTCTCTGACTCCCCGATGCACCAGTTCTTCCGCTTCCCTCACAATACTCTCAATAGGTCGCGAGCGGAATTTTCCACGCATCTTTGGTATCACGCAAAATGTACACTGATGATCGCAACCTTCTGCGATTTTGACATAGGCGGAAGAAAGGTGTTCCGGCAATTTGCGAGGTGTCAACTCATCGTATATATATACAGGATTCCCAACGAATTTCGGTCTTTCACCAGATTCTGCACGTTCCATTAATTCGGTGATGCGAGTAAATTCACCCGTTCCCACCACCCCGTCAATTTCGGGTATTTCTTCAAGTAATTGATCCGCATATCGCTGAACCATACAACCGGCAACAAACAATTTCTTGCTGGAACTGTTTACCTTGATGTCCGCCATTTGCAAGATGGTATCCACCGACTCCTGCTTGGCCACATCAATGAAAGCGCACGTATTGACAATGACGACATCCGCTTCTTCCGGATCTTCAGTCATTACATAGCCTTTTTTTTCAATCAATCCGGACATCACTTCTGAATCCACCAGATTTTTTTCACAACCTAAAGTGACTATCGATACGCGCCGCGCTGTCATCGCAAGTTCCTCCAGAAGATTTTTGACAAAAAAATGTAGCGGTAAAACCGCCACTTGATTTTTTGGTCTCATTACCCAATTTGAAATTATATCGCTATTTTATAAATGTGTCAAAAAATTTATTGTAACCTCTTTATCGATAATTCACAAATTGCAGATCGACTGGATAGTCCTGGCTCTTCAAAAGTTGAATCACGTTTTGCAGGTCGTCTTTGTCTTTGCCCGCTACACGCACCTGATCTCCTTGAATGGAAGCCTGAACTTTGATTTTAGAGTCCTTGACTGCTTTCACAATTTGCTTCGCCACGTCCTGAGAAATTCCTTGCTTGATGTTAATGGTTTGCCTGACGGTTCCCTGTGATGCCGATTCGATTTTGCCATAATCGAGGGATTTAAGTGCCACATTTCGCTTCACCAATTTGGATTGCAGAATATCGATGACACTCGTCAACTTAAATTCGTCATCACCGATCACTACGATCTCTTCTCCCTGCAAATCCAGGCTGCTTTTGCTTCCCTTAAAATCAAAACGAGTTTCGATTTCCTTTTGCGCTTGATGGACCGCATTGACCACTTCCTGCATGTCCGTCTTTGACACAATATCAAAAGATGATTCTTTTGCCACAATAAAAACTCCCCTCAGTTAAACTTACTTGCGATTAAAGGTATAAGTAAAACCTGCGTTCGCATGTTTATTCAGTGGGGCGTTCACCCCATTGATAGTCATCTCAATATTGGCACTGTCCCCGATTAGTAGCGTTATGCTATTGTTTGCTTTCCAGATCTGTTCACCGCCCGGTTGGAGCGTCAAGCTGGGAACAATCACATTCCCATCTGCTGTCACCTCAAACCAACATTTTCCTGACACCGCTTTTACCGAAACACGTAACGGTTTATTCGTCATGACTGAGTAGGTAGTCGAATAGTTGCCTGTCGCCGTTTGGACAAATTGAACCGAAGGCAACACCGTTTTTGGATGATGCTTAGGTTTTGTGACATGCGTCTTTGCAACCACTGAACCAGCATTACTTTGACCGGTTCCTGATGGGGGCGTTTTTGGCGACGAACTCGAAGGGGAGCTAAAGGAGCTGTACGCAACGACCGCCGCAGTAAATAGCAACACCACCCCTGCGATCCACATGATAGCTGAAGACTTCGAGCGGCGATGATTGACTGGTTTGCCAACCACCCTACTGCGCTTCCGTTCTGCCATCACCCTTGTCCCTTCAGCAGGTTTGGACTTTCGCGGAGGCATGGCTGGAGGAGAAACGACAGTCTTAGGCGCGACACTTTCTTCCTGCGATGGCTCCGCAGAACTCCCCAAATACTGATTAGTGATTTTAGCGCCGTCCAGTCCTAAGTAATCCGCATATCCACGCACAAAACCACGCGCATACACGATACCAGGCAACACACTGAAGTCACCGTCTTCAATCGCCAGCACATAACGGCTCCGTATTTTGGTGGCTTCTACCACTTCATCAATCGTCTTTCCTTTCGCTTCCCTTGTCCGCTTAAGATATTCACCTAGCTCATGTAATCGGGCTTTGCTAATTTCCGCATCCTTCGACGAGCTTGAGCCATTGCTCTGCAGGTGAAACACCTCCTACTTCATCCTATTGACCTAAATGTTCTAGCGCTTCATATGTAATCTCTTCATCAGGAGTATTGCGAAGTTCAATGATGCGATCAAATAAATTCCAGTTAAACTCCGAGTGCTGGACAAAAATATCGGGATGCTCAATAATTTTTGGCGCATCAAGCCGTAATATGCGACGCACCAATCTCATGTGTTCTTCGTTTCCTCTCATTGTAGACACAATACCATCAATGATATACACATGATCGTCAATGCTGAATTCCTCATCCTCCAAGTCGGTTCGGATGGTTTGTTTCAAGAGGGTAGATGAGACAAACGTCCATCTTTTCCCCGCATAGACGCTTGCAGCAACGAGCGATTCGGTTTTTCCGACACGTGGCATGCCGCGTATTCCCATCACTTGATTGCCTGACACTTTTAAATGCTCACCAAGAAAATCTACCAACATTCCAAGTTCGTCGCGGGTGAATTGATAAGTGTTCACCTTTTCTTCCTGCTCAGATTTTGTAATCAATTTACCATGTCGAAGCCCTAACCTGTCTAGTAATGTAGGTTGACGTAAGGCCGTCACTTTAATATTTTCAACATACTCTAGCAAGGTTCGCAAGCTCTCTATTTTAGCAGGGTCATCGGTTCGAATCAAAAATCCTCTTCTTCTATCCTCAATATCCCTCAACGTCTCAATATTAATGGCCAACATGCCAAGAAGCGAGGCAATGTCGCCAAGCAATCCAAAACGGTCTTTATAGATATGATATTCAAGATACCACTCGTTCAAGCTATCACTCCTAACCTTTCGCGATGTTTAGCGTTGGCGGCACTGGCAAATGAAGTGACTGTGCCGTTTTTACGCTTGGTACGTTTTGTAAAAAACCTGTCGGAGAGAGTGTGCCTGCAGTCATCATCTGTTCGTAATTGGTCACTCCTGATGGTTGTTGCCAACTCGAGACCGTGTTCAGTTGATAGTGAGCAGGCACATTCCACACTTTAGGGAGCGCCAACTGATGATAGATGGCGTTTAGTGCAGTCTGTATTCCCCCTGAAATCGATGAGGTTGGTGAATAACTCGCCACCACTGACATACCCGTCAGATTATTGCTGCTGTTCACAGCTATCACTTTTTGCTTTGCAGCAGCGAGAGTTACAATGTCATTTGCTGGCACGGTCCCCCATAACACCCATACTCCTTGAGCTAGAGTGGTATTGCCAGGCTGACTTACCCATTGTACAGGATTGGCTGAGAATGCGGCATGTGATCCCGAATACACAGCATCCACCACTGACGTCATGGCAGCAGGCGGAACCGATGGCCCGGATAAAATACTGATGGTTTGTCCCTGAGTGACACTTCCGCCTCCTATGTACCCGGCAATGGAAGCTAATTGCTGATCATTCTCCGTGAGAACAGTGACGTTTTTGCCGGTAATTTTCAATGAATTCCCAATCAAATAAAAATGTATGTTGGGATGGCTTGCAGGCAATTGCATTAAGGCCGTGCTTGGCTGAACCAAAATGACCACATTCGCCGTGGAATGGTTGATCTGCTTTAGCAATGCAGTAGTTGCCAATCCGTCAGTAGCAAGCGGAATAACACTCATCCCTTGCGGTGAATCGGCCATCTGATTTTCCACCTGTACGTTCTTTAACCACTTGTCCGCTCCCACCAACAGCACATACGTCTTTTTGACAGTGGGAGTAAGATTCGCTACATTGACAAACCCACACCCTGCAAGGAAAAAAACAAAAACAATACTAAAAAAACTCAAAACCGTGCGCAAACGCCGATGCATGAAACCTGACCCCATCAACTTTATTTTGTCCATTTATTGTACCATCATAGAATCCAGACTTGCTAGTTAAGACATGTTGACTCATAATAAATTTGAGGTGTAGGTAATGAGTACAAATAAGGACCATCGATCAGTGGCACAAGCGTTTTATCAATTAAACTTTTATTTGGAGACCATTGGAGCCCCATTTTCTGTAAAGGATCTGTATCATAGCGCATACGCGGAGAGACGCGGAGAACGGTACCAGGACGAGTGGATCGCTCATTTGGAGGAGGATCCCAACGTCCGCGCCAGTTTAGATGAGCCATTCACGGCCCATACCATCATCGAGACTCTCTTTAAAACAGGACATGAAGCCATCTTCAGACAGCTCATCAAACACATTCGAAAATCCCAAATTGGATTTACGCAACTTTATATCGTAGGCGCGGAAAATCACCGTTATGAACCCTAAGACGGTACTGTTAGCCGGACAATCCCTGGCGCTATCGATACTCGGCAAATGCCTGTGTGGATAGCGCCCCATTAAATTGATCGATATGAGCCAGCTGGTTCATCAGTAGTACGCCTTGATCAGACCCTAGTGTCGCCAGAGCTACTTCCTGAAGCGCTTGTCTACCAATCCCTGCCGCCATGACATATCTTCCGTGATAAGTAGTGTAAAGGGCAACATAATCCACAGGAATAGGCGATACACGATAGGCGGTCTGCAGAAATCGGGCGGTCATATCGGAAACAATCCCGTACGCTTCCCCATAACCGTCTAGGGAAGCAGTCCCCACGATCATTAAATCCCCGTTTTTTAACAATTGATAATAGACATCCTCAAGTTCTGGTACAGAACTGTTCAGTGCCAGTGAAATTTTTTTTTCCACTGCTGCAGAGATGGCCTGGCTAGAAAATGTGGTAGAGGGGGTAACCAAAGCAACATTTGTGTTGCGATTTGGATAATACCCAAGCCATATGTAAAGTAGTGCCAGTCCCGACACAACAGCCAGCAATAGATATGCCCTCTTGCCAATCATCTTTTTGATAGTCATGGAAAAACCTCCTGTTGATGCTGTTTTCATATATACGCATCTAACAGAATAACATGTCCACATTTACATATGAGACTGGCGCTCCACCCAGGCTTCCCGACTGAGCAATACTTCTCTGGGCTTGCTGTTCTCAAAGGGGCCGATCACACCTGACTGTTCCAGTTGATCGACAATACGCGCTGCCCTGGCATAGCCCACTTTTAATTTTCTTTGGATAAAAGATACTGAGGCCTGTTCTGATTCCACCACAAGTCGTACTGCCTCTTCATAAAGCGGATCGAATTCCGTGCTGACATCATTTTTCTCCACTTCGAGGTGACTAAAGTCTTCCACATACTCAGCCTCTTGCTGTTTGCGCACATATTCGGTGAGTTTCTCCACTTCATTTTCGGATATGAACGCTCCTTGCAAGCGAATCGGCTTGGATGCGCCAACAGGCATAAATAGCATATCGCCCCTGCCTAGTAATTTTTCCGCGCCAGCCATATCGAGAATGGTGCGGGAATCGACTCCGGAAGACACTGAAAAGGCAATGCGAGAAGGAATGTTCGCTTTGATGAGGCCAGTAATGACATCGACAGATGGACGCTGAGTGGCAACGACCAGATGAATGCCTGCCGCCCTTGCCATTTGTGCTAATCTACAGATTGCGTCCTCCACGTCACCGGGAGCGACCATCATCAAATCCGCTAGCTCGTCGATAATCACCACGATCAGCGGTAGAGTGGGAATGCCTTGACTGATGGCGTATTGGTTGTAGCGTTCGAGATCCCTGACCTTGGCCTTGGAAAAGCGCTCATAGCGCTGCTCCATTTCTGCGACGACTTTACGCAAAGCACCAGCTGCTTTTCGAGCGTCTGTCACGACTGGCGAAAACAGATGCGGAATTCCATTGTACACACCAAGCTCCACCATTTTAGGGTCGATCATAATAAACTTGACTTCATCTGGTTTTGCACGAAAAAGCATGCTCGAGATGAGACCGTTGATGCAAACACTTTTCCCGGAACCTGTTGCCCCTGCCACCAATAGATGCGGCATTTTTGCCAAATCAGCGACAATCGCGTTGCCTGCGATATCCTTTCCAAGGATAAAATTCAGCGGTGATTTCGCCTCTTGAAATGCAGTGGTTTCAATGACGTCACGCAACGTGACGACGGCCACCTCATTGTTGGGTACTTCGATACCAACCGCCGACTTTCCGGGAATTGGCGCCTCAATGCGGATATCTCTCGCCGCAAGCGCCAACGCGAGGTCATCAGCCAAATTAAGAATGCGCGACACTTTCACTCCGGTGGCAGGTTGTATCTCATACCTCGTCACTGCAGGGCCACGACTATAACCGAGTACTTTTACGTGCACGCCAAAGCTCTCAAACGTTTCAGATAACTTTGACGCATTCGCTTGCAATTCGCGAGCAGATGCGTTCTTTTCGCCCTTTCTGGTCTCATTTCGGTTCAAAAGCCGAGGGTCAGGCAACCGGTAAGGGCGCATCGCTTGATGTGGTGTCAAAGGCGAATTACCAGATGAAGCAAAAATCGGATCCGGCGCCAATTCCTGCGGTTCATGATCTGGCATCCTCACGACGATACGGTGGTCTTCTGGGTGAATATCATACTGCGGTTCAGACACTGAGTGGTCCTTTGCGCGATCGTCTTCGCGGGGTTCATCATGATGCCAATCGACTTCCATTTGCCCACTTTCATTCGTTATAAAATTCTCAAAATGAGGCTCTTCATGATATGGCATCCCAAAATCGGGAAACGGAAAAGATGTCGGTGAAGTCGTCGATTCTTTATTCAAATCGTCGAATGTCCCCACCGCATCTTGTAATTCAGAATTGCCTTTGCTTCTTTTTCGTCCTTTCCGTTTACTGCTTGGTGGATCATCCGTCACTTCATTATCATCTATAGGCAGTGGCATGTTTTTTGGATTCTGAGACCTGACTTTTTTCTTTTTGCTTTCTGCGCGTAGCGATCGAGAGAACCATTTCATGATACGAGTCCAGCCGCGATCGATTCTTTTTTCAAAATACTTCGATCCCTTGCCGAGCGTGGCGACAAATGAGCGCCTGGTCAAAAGTATCAGCGCTACCAAAGTCGATGCCACCAGAATTAACGTGGTTCCGGTCACCGCAAACAGGTATTTGAGTCCACTGAAAAGCGCAAAGCCGAGCATCCCGCCACCTGCATTGGCAGGCGGCATCACCCCGCTTCTCGTTTCGACCAGCACGCGAAGTGAGGCTGAAAGTGTATTGATGCCTGTCCGGGTTAGCGACAATAAATTAGGATTGCTGCCATAAGACTTGACCGCGAGCGCAAAGAGATCCATCTCACTCCAGGTCAACACCACAAAGAGTAATATCAGAATTCCAGATTGAAGAGAGGTAAAACGAAAGTGGTGGCGTTTGATCATGATCCACCCGGCCATCCACAAAAGGTAAATGGGAAGCAAAAAATGCCAGTTGCCCGCAAGCACAATGCATAGGTCATCCAGAGATTGGCCAACCGCTCCCAAATCCCCAAGGACAACAAGCCCCAGCACCAACAGCGCCAAGCCAAATATTTCGTATTTGAGTAACCGTTTGGTGTGATCCAGCTTCGCCATTTTTGCCTCCCCAAATTCTTGCCATTTACATCTAGTTCGCGAACATGTGATCGGTTTCCTGCATCAAAAAGGTTCCGCGATTGCGGAACCTTACGGAAACAAGCGAATCACTTGTCCAGGCATCCATTCCGGCCTTAAATAATCACGAGCGTACGGTGAAATCAATCTTTCGATTTTGGCTTGTCCAAAACCGGTCACTTCCACAATCATGGTCACTCCACTAATGTGTAAGGTCTCTTTTTTCCCTTGTGCCGGCGGTTCGTAATATCCCTGAAAAATGAATTCGGAGGGAACGATTGACCATATCATTGTATTCCACCCTTTGGCTTGCGGGAGCGGTAATCTTCAATCATTTCCTTCAGCTTGGCCATTGCCATTCCGACTCCGCCGATTTCGTTGATGATTCCGTACTCTACCGCATCCGGACCGATCAGGGTGGTTCCAATATCCCGGGTCAGTTCACCGGTTTTCATCATCAATTCACGCAAAGTTCCCTCAGAAATGCGAGAATGTTGAGTGATAAACCGTGTCACCCGCTCCTGCATCCGTTCCAGGTACTCGAAGCTTTGTGGAACGCCGATGACAAGGCCATTCAGGCGAATGGGGTGAACTGTCATGGAGGCCGTTTCCGCAATAAAGGAATAGTCACTGGCGACGGCAATCGGTACGCCGATGCTATGACCACCTCCAAGCACCAGGGTAACCGTAGGCTTAGAGAGCGATGAAATCATTTCAGACAGAGCTAGGCCTGCTTCCACGTCCCCCCCCACTGTGTTGAGGATGATGAGAACCCCTTCAATGTTTTCGTTCTGTTCAGCCGCAACCAGTTGAGGAATGACATGCTCATATTTCGTCGTCTTATTTTGCGGCGGAAGCACGTAATGACCTTCTACTTGTCCAATGATGGTTAAACAGTAGATATTGGAATCGTCCTGAAGCATCTGGGTTTGCCCAAACTTTTCAAGTGAAGATACACTCGGATCCGGCACTGTGACTGGAGATTCTGTAGGAGAAGTCGTGTATTCTCCATGGTTTTCTGCTTGTGGCGCCATTTGATTCCCCCCTTAACAGGGATTAGTGTGAACCAAATGATGGCGGCTGATTCAAACTTCCATGATAATCGGCAACACCATTGGCCGTCTGCGTGTCTGTTCATAGAGAAAACGGCTAACTGCATCCCGAACTCCCGTCTTCAGTCCTGACCAATCGTTGACGTTTTCTTCATTTACCAGTTTTTGCAGGGTGGATGATACAATCCGATTCGCTTCTTCCAGTAATTCTTCCGATTCCCGAACATAGACAAATCCTCTCGAGATGATATCAGGCCCGGAAAGAATGGTTCCCGTCTGCTTTGACAATGTGACCACTACCACCAGAATACCGTCCTGAGACAAAAGCTTTCTGTCTCGAAGCACGATGTTCCCCACATCGCCGACGCCAAGTCCGTCAATCATGACCGAACCGGCAGTCACTCTGCCGCCGAGTCTGGCGATGCCTCCTTGAAACTCGATCACATCGCCAATATCCAGCATGAAGATATTATCCGGATTAACGCCCGTCGCTTCACCTAGTTCCGCATGCTTTCTTTGCATCCGATGCTCACCATGAACCGGCAAGAAGTACTTGGGTTTAATAAAATTCAGCATCAATTTCAAATCTTCTTGACTGCCATGACCCGATACGTGTACCCCGGAAACTGATTGATAAATCACGTGCGCACCAACCCGAAAGAGTTGATCGATGGTTCTTGAGATCGATTTTTCATTCCCGGGAATCGGAGAGGAAGCAATGATGACCGTATCCCCCGGTATGATCTCCACTTTTCGATGTGTCGCGCGGGCCATTCGTGTCAACGCGGACATCGGTTCCCCTTGCGAACCTGTCGTTAAAAGCGCCACTTCCCGCGCATTGAAGCGTGAAATTTCGTCAGGTTCGATAAGCGTAGATGGATTGACCGTCAGGTAACCCAGGTCTTTGGCAATACCAATGTTATTCACCATGCTGCGCCCGATCACGGCCACTTTACGGCCGGTTTTTTCCGCAGAATAGATGACTTGTTGAATACGGTGAATATTGGAAGCAAAGGTCGCCAGAATCACCCTGCCCTCCGCAGATTGAAAGACATCGTCAATCGTCACACCAACGGTGCGCTCTGACATGGTCATTCCCGGACGTTCCGCATTCGTGCTGTCAGACAACAGCGCCATTACGCCTCGCTCGCCAAGCGCCGTCAATTTGGCGTAATCTGGCGGTTCTCCGCTCACAGGTGTTTGATCAAACTTGAAATCTCCCGTTTGTACGACAAGTCCTTCAGGCGTATCGATGGCGTAGCCAACCGAATCAGGGATACTGTGGCTGACGTTGAAGCAAGAGACAGTAAAAGAGCCAATCTTGATTTCGCTTTTGTTGTTGATGGTGATCAACTTTGTTTGATCAAGTATGCCGTGTTCACGAAGTTTAGGCTCTACCAGCCCCAACGTCAACCGGGTTCCGTATACAGGTACCGGAATGCTTTTCAACACATAAGGCAATCCACCAATATGATCTTCATGCCCGTGCGTCAAAAAAATGGCCTTGACTTTATTTTTGTTTTCCACAAGGAATGTAATGTCCGGAATTACGATGTCAATCCCGAGCATTTCCTCGTCTGGAAATTTTAGACCCGCATCCACAACAATAATGTCATTCCCGTATATGTAGGCTGTCATGTTTTTTCCGATTTCGCCTAAACCACCCAAGGGAATGATCGATAATTTTTGGGTATTATTTTTCAATCGTACACCTCCATGATAAAAAGGCCGCACCAGTTTGGTAGTCTGATTATAGCCGACAGAATGATGCGGCCACAAGGACTAGGAAACGTTCAAATGGCATCCGATTAATTTCCGGGTGTCCACTTCATGAGAACCTCTTGTAATTCCTGCTTCTCTTTTGACGTAGCGGGCACTAGCGGCAACCGTACTGATCCTACCGGTACTCCGATCATATTGAGCGCTTCTTTGACAAGCACCGGATTGGTTGTGCGAAAAAGTCCTTCGAATATTGGAAAAAGCTCATGATGTAGGTTGCGCGCCGTCGCAAGGTCCCCTCTAAAAAATGCACCAACCATCTTTGCCATTTGATGGCCCACCACATGCGCAGCAACACTGACGACTCCAGTACCACCAAGCGCCATGACAGGTAACGCAAATTTGTCATCTCCGCTATATACCATAAAATCAGCCGGAGTCTCTGAAATCATTCTTGAAATTTGCACAAAATCCCCAGATGACTCTTTCACCGCCACGATATTGGGGACCTCAGACAAACGAGCCATGGTTTCTACTTGAACATTCACCGACGTACGGCCAGGAATGTTGTAGATGATGACAGGTTTCGTCGTACATTCCGCAATGGACTTAAAATGTTGATAAAGGCCTTCTTGAGAAGGCTTATTGTAATAAGGTGCGACTTGCAAAAATCCATCCACGCCCAGTTGATCGGCTTCATGAGTGAATTTTACTGCGCTTCTCGTATCATATCCGCCTGTCCCCGCAATGACAGGCACTCTTCCAGCAACGTAGCTGACCGTAGCAGAAAAAAGCGCCAATTTTTCTTCGTGGGAAAGTGTTGGCGATTCACCGGTTGTCCCGCAAACGACAAGCCCTTCTGTACCACTGCTCAGCAAATGGTCGATCAGTCGAGGCAGACGGGATAGATCCAGTTCCCCTTTTTCATCAAAAGGAGTCACCATTGCTGTGATCAATCTGCCAAACATGTTTATGCCCCTCCTAGGGTGTGCAATCCAAATTTATCATGAATCGCACGCACTGCCCTGATGGTGTCTTTATCATGCACCAAGCACCATATCGTGGTATTGGAATCCGCCGATTGCAGGATTTCAATACCTTCCTCGCTCAGTGCCTCGACAATTTTCGCGGTGACACCTGGCACACCGTGAATTCCGGCGCCTACTGCAGCGATTTTTGCAACATCCGGAACGGTGAGTACTTCAAAGCCCAAATCCTTTAACGCCGCAAGGGCTTGTTCCACGCGGTAATTCGGAATGGTGTACACGACTTCATCTGGTGAGATATTAAAAAAATCAACAGATATTCCCATTCTCGCCATCGTTTGAAATACTACGGTTTGAAAATTGTGAGTTTCCGATCCCGATCGCGTCACGCGAATTTGCGTGATGTTGGATGAATGGGTGACGCCAGTCAGAATTCGATCGCTGGTGTGTTGCCCTTCAAAATACGCAGCGCCATTCGTCACTAGCGTGCCCGGATCCTTGGAAAGGGTGGAGCGCACGCGGATGGGAATATTTTTTTGCATGGCGATTTCCACCGCGCGGGGATGAATCACCTTCGCCCCGTAATAAGCCAAATTGCTGATTTCCGCATAAGTGACCTGATGCAACCGCGATGCATTGGAAACTATTCTCGGGTCCGCAGTCATGATGCCATCCACATCAGTAAAAATATCGATCAGTTCAGCGTTTAGTGCTACGCCAAGCGCAGTGGCCGAGGTATCACTACCACCTCTTCCCAGCGTGGTGGTCTCTCCGTCAGGTGTCGCGCCTTGAAATCCGGTGACGACGACAATTCGATTCGCTTCCAGCTCAGACAAGATTCGTTCAGGATTGATGCTAGCAATGCGGGCATTGCCAAAATCTCCATTGGTAACGATTCCCGCCTGCTCTCCGGATAATACCGTCACTTCATGACCTCTTGCCCTTAACATGGCGCTAAAGATGACGGCAGAAATCAATTCACCGCAAGACATGAGGAGATCAAGGTCCCTGTTATTCACCTTGTCTTCTTTGGGAATCAGATTGATTAAAGTGTCTGTCGCATAAGGTTCCCCGGAACGCCCCATCGCAGAGACGACCACTACGACTTTGTACCCTTGTGCAAGCGTATCTTCAATGTGCTCTATCGCCAGTTCACGCACTTCGCGTGTGGAAACAGAGGTGCCGCCAAACTTTTGGACAATGATTTTCAATGATTGACACCGTCCCTGGAAATCCAGCGTTCAGCAATCTGGACCGCATTCCACGCTGCGCCCTTGAGAATATTGTCCGACACCACCCACATGGACAGGCCATTTTCCTCATACAGGTCTTTGCGAATTCGACCCACGAACACTTCTAATTGCCCGGCAGCATAATAGGGCTGTGGATACAACTGCTCCCGTGGATCATCCTGCACCACTACGCCATCCGCACTCTTCAGCAAGGCCTTTATGTCTTCCAGAAGAAAAGGCGCTTTGGTTTCCACATACACCGATTCAGAATGGCCATATACGACCGGAACCCGGGCAGCCGTTGGGGTTACTGCGATTTCCTCATCATGGAATATTTTCCTCGTCTCGTTGACCATCTTCATTTCTTCTTTGGTATAGCCATTGTCTTCGAATACATCAATTTGCGGTAAGATGTTAAACGCGAGCGGAAAATGCTTGGCCAGTTTGGAAACCGGCAACACCTCGGCATGCGGCTCTTCACCGTGGAGAATCGCCTGAGCTGTTTGCCTCAAATCGTCAATGGCCCGCTGACCGGCACCTGAAGCCGCCTGATACGTCGAAACGACGATTCGCTTGATGCCATACTTCCGATAGATCGGATTCAATGCCACCACCATCTGAATGGTTGAACAGTTAGGGTTGGCAATGATGCCTTTATGGGCAAACATATCCTCCCCGTTCACTTCCGGGACGACTAGCGGAACTTCAGGGTCCATGCGATAAGCGCTGGTGTTGTCAATCACCAGCGCACCGCGTTTCACCGCCTCGGGTGCAAGTTTTACTGACACGTCTCCCCCGGCGCTGAAAAGTGCAATATCGATTCCTTCAAACGCTTCTGGTACCGCCTCTTCCACGACGTAGGTGTGCCCTGAAATTTGTACCTTCTGTCCCGCTGAACGCTTCGACGCCAATAACTTTAATGTCGAATAGGGGAAATTTCTTCTCTCGAGCGTGGCAATCATCGCTTGACCTACCGCTCCCGTTGCACCGACAATGGCTACATTGACGCCCTGACTCACAAAAAACCCATCCTCTCCCGGCGATGTGCATCTCTGAAAGATTCTACATCGCCCTATTTCTCTCGATCAGTAATGGTTGCAATTGTCTCTTCTCTAAAGCCATTTCCACAGTGGGCACGATTTTGCCCATTTCCGCGACCAGTGAATTCATTTTAGCAAATGGATCATCCTGACCGAAAGGAACAAAAAACATATTTTTCGTAATCAAAAGTTTGGCAATGTTCTCTATGTTCAGCCCCAGACCGTCGTTAGTAGAAATCGCGATCACGACCGGCCTGTCATTGCGCATCGTCGCCTTTGCCGCCATCAGTACAGGGGAATCCGTCTGGGCGTTTGCCAGCCTGCTGAGAGTGCTCCCTGTACAAGGCGCAATGACCAGCGCATCCAAACGTTTTGTCGGTCCTAACGGTTCCGCTTCCGGTATCGAAGTGATCGCTTTGGTCCCTGTTAATTCTTCTATTTTAGATGCCCATGTACCCGCATCGCCAAAACGGGTTGATACCTGCATGACCGAGTTAGAAAAAATAGGAACGACTTCTGCTCCCGTCGCAAGTACTCGTTCTATTTCGGGATATACTTCGCTGTAAGTGCAATGAGACCCTGTCACCGCAAAACCGATGGTTTTACCTTCCAGTTTCAAGGTTCAACTCCCCCTGCTTCCGTTGTTGGTCAATGACGCGCACAATCATTTGCGCGAGTATTCTTCCAGCAGTCACGGGAGCGACCATCCCTGGCAGGCTTGGCGCCAAAATGGCCTTTATGCCATGCTTCTCGGCATAACGGAAATCCACTCCTCCCGGAGCAGAGGAGATATCGATGATGACAGCAGAATGCGGAATTTGTGTCAGCACATCCGCCGACAGCACCATCGCAGGGATCGTATTGAAGATGATTTCCGCATCAGCGAGCGCACTTTCCAATTGCGACATCGAGTAAGCCGGAAAGCCCATCTCCTTGGCGCGAGCCAAATCTGCAGGCTTTCTCGCACAAACACTCACTTTTGCCCCGATGCCTGAGAGCATCCTGGCAAGTGTGAGCCCACAACGGCCAAGTCCCAACACGACAGATTTGGAACCGTGCAGAGTGATGTCGGTGTGCTGCATCGCAAGCGCCAAAGCACCTTCCGCGGTGGGAATCGAATTGGCGATCGCCACTTCATCCAGTTCCATCAAACGGATCATTTGCAACCCTTGCTTCTTGACGATCGAAGAAAATAAAATTCTCGAGATCCCCGTAAAAAGAAGCGTATCTTTCCTGAGCGCAGCAAAATAATCTTCGTTCAATTGCAGGGGCTGATCAGCATAAAGAGCTTCCACTTCTCCCTCTTCATTCATCCCTGCCACTGGAAAAATGATGACATCCGCTTCCTGGAGCGCCGATATGGTTAATTCCTGCTTCCGAACGTCTGGACCATCAAAGTGGAAATGATCAAATCCAAACAGCAGTATAGAGGCATCCCATGCTTCCACATAGCGAATTACCTCTGCCATCCTCGCGTCTCCGCCGAGAAATGCGATTTTAATTCCCGTTAGTATCACGTCCGGGTACCCCTTTCCACCCATTGTACGCTATGCCGCACAAATAGCAAGCCTGCTGCCATTTTGGCCAGCCTCCCGTCACGCCTAGCCCATCATATGCGGATACCCGAATCGTGGTGATTTTTAATGCTTGTTAAGGCATTTTTAAAAATGCTCATGCAGACTGTAGCCATACCCTCTTTCGGCGCACTGTTCAACTGACATTAGATCTTGTAAGAAAGAGAGGAGATGGTTATCAAAATGCGTCGTTTGTATTTTGCTCTAATAAGTTTCGCCATCGTAGTTATATTCGGGGGAATCACTTTAGCTGCGGTAAAAAATCACGTATCAGCGCCAGTGAATGAACGGGTGATGACGATAGGAGGTTCAGTCGCTCACGGATGGAAAGACGTCAAGGGAGAGGGATATTTACATCGTGCGTTTCAGACCTATCAGAAAGTCACCAACGTCAAATACTCTTTTTATGACCGTACCATCGTCGGAGCAAACGGCCATCAACTGGCTACTATGTACAAAGGAGACTATACTAAGTGGCTCACCACTGTACATCCGACCGTGGTGGTAATTTCCTGGGGACTCTTAAATGACGCTTTGCCAAAGACCACGTATGCAGACTTCGCCATGTACTTGAAACAGGAAATTCAGACTGCTCTTAAGTACCATGCGGTGGTGCTTATCGTATCCCCGCCTGTTACCAAAGCCACTTATACACAGTACCCTATCCAGGTAGAAAAATACGACAAGCAAGAACAACTTGTCGTGAAGCAACTCCAAAACCCCAACGTGTATTACATTGATCTGATGAACCAAATGAAGGAATACCTAAAAGCGCATCATCAAACCTATAAACCGTATTCACATGACGGCTGGCATCCGAATGAAAAAGGTCACATACTGGCTGGAAGCCTGTTGGAAAAAGACATCAATAAGATTTTTGGAAAAGGTCCCATCCTTTTCAAAAACTGATTCACTACCTGTCTCCGGTGGACCCAAAGCCGCCAATACGCTTTTTCCCCGAAAGAGAACTCTCCGCCGTGCTGGTGAGGTAACTCATGAAAATTCCCTGAGCAATGCGCTCACCGCGCGGCAACAACACTTCTTCTTTGCCCAGGTTCAAAAGCGGTATCATGATCTCCCCGCCATTAAGAGGATTATCATAATAATCGGCATCGATCACACCGACCCCGTTCGCAAGCATCAACTTTTTTTTGATTGCCAAACTGCTTCTCGCATAAATCGCCAAAAACTCCCCAATTGGCAACTTGACCCTTACTCCTGTAGGCACCAATACAATTTCGCCAGGTGAAATGCGAACTTCTTGCATTGAAAAAAGATCGTACCCTGCCGCGCCTTGCGTTTGACGTTGCGGCAACTCTAAACCAGCATCATTCACGCCTTGTACCCACTCAAAAAAACGGAGATTATCCATTCTTTTCTACCTGTGGATCCTTGCCGTCAAATGAATGTTCTGAAGGCCCTAGTGCGACAAAAGACCACGGTGCTGCGAAAAGTTCCTGAGTCATCGCGTGCAAATGCTGAACACTGACAGCCTGTATCGCCGCCACCGCTTCCTCTGGTTCGACTTGCTTGCCGAAATACAGCTCATTTTTTGCCATTCTTCCAATTCTGCTGGATGTGCTCTCATGACTGAGCCAGAACGAACTGATCACTTGCACTTTTGCTTTTTGAAGTGTTTTTTCATCAATTCCCTCTGTTTTCAGGCGATCGATGATCGATTGAATCAGCGTGTAGACCTCACTTGCCTGATCAGGCGAACACCCATAATAAATCGTAAACAACCCCGTATCGCGAAAGGCACTGTGATAGGAAAATACATTATAGGCTAGTCCCCGCTCTTCACGCACTTCCTGAAACAAAAGTGAGCTGGAACTTGCACCAAGCAAATGGTTTAATAGCGCGAGCGTATACATTCGCGAATCTGTGTATGCGCAGCCCGGAACAGCAAGACACACATGAGTTTGTTCACTATGGCGGGGGTCAAAAATGTTCGCCGCATGGTAACTGGGCGATGAACTCACCAAGTCCATTCGCGAACGCTTCAAGTGGCCGAATTTTCCTTCCACCAATGCATATAACCTCTCCACATCAAATCGCCCTGCGACCGATATGACGATTTGATCGGGGGTATAACGGGACTCCATATAATTGATGAGATCCTGTCGCTCAAAACTTTGCAAATGGGCGTCCGTACCGAGAATGTTCACGCCAAGCGGGTGCCCGTCGAACGATTTTTCCACAATCCAGTCGTGCACCGCTTCTTCCGGATTGTCCTCGTACATCTTGATCTCTTCCATGATAACTTTCTTTTCGCGTTCCATTTCTTCTTCATCAAAGGTAGAGTCAAACAGCATTTCCGCCAGTAGCGTCAACGCAAATTCTGCGTGTTCATCCAACACCTTCGCATGAAGGCTTGTGTATTCTTTGGTCGTATAGGCATTGACCTGGCCGCCGATCTGGTCAAACATTTCTGCCAGTTGCCTTGCATGATGGCTAGTCGTCCCCTTAAAAAACATGTGTTCCAAAAAATGTGATATCCCGCTTAATTGTGGGGATTCATCTCTAGAACCCGTATTAATCCAAATGCCGATGCTCACTGAACGCAGATACGGTAACTCTTCATATACAAACCGAACACCATTAGAAAGTATATATCGCTGTACCAAGTGTTTCCTCCTCAATTGTACTTAAAGTCCTGTATGCAAACTGAAATTACTATATCAACTTATTGAGGCGATCTCAAGCCAACCATTGCTTCTTTCATGTTTTTCGGAACCGGTCGGATCGGGCTTAATAGTTCACTGACGGTCACTAGCTGATAGCCTTCTTTTTGAAGATTAGTGATAATGGACGGCAACGCCTGGCTAGTGGGAAGCGTAGGATGCATGAGTACCAATGCTCCTGGAGTTTTTTTTATCAACACCCGCATCGCGATCACTTCCGGTTGTGGGCGTTTCCAATCGATGGTATCCACTGTCCATAGGATTGTTTTCATTCCGAGTGACGATGCCACTTTTACCGTCAAGGGATTAAAATCCCCGGCAGGTGGTGCAAACAGAACGGGATTGACACCTATGGCAGAATGGAGGATTGCATTCGTTCTCGAGATATCAGATACCATTTGCATTTTGGATAACCCACTGAACAAATGATGTTGATAGCCGTGATTCCCCAATTCCATTCCTGAATTCAGGATGGATCGAAGCAAAGATTGATGTGTGGAGGCCCATTTTCCGTCAACAAAAAAAGTTGCTTTTACGTTGTATTTTTTTAATGTCGCCAGTATGGAATGTAGATACTCTTCTCCCCAGGCGACATTAAACATCAGGGCAATTTGGCGTTTTTCCGGATTCCCTCGATAGATAGGCACATCAGTGAATTTTTCTGTGCTGATGGCAGGGGGAATTTGGTCGAATGCGAGCGGAGTCAGTTCTGGTGTTTTTTGATTCCACCCCATCATCGAATCCACGGGATTGAGTCGAACACCATTCAACGCGGGGATCAGCTTCCAAACCGGGTCTATCCGCGCATTGATCGGTGGCTTCAGATAGGCACTCCCAATTTGTGTAAGAAGGGTTTTTGAAGATTCCGTTGGATTTATCGGTTGTGTTTTTGCCATGCACAGGGAATTCGCAGCCGGTCCTATTAGCATGATGCTCATGATCAGCGTGGTCCATTGTTTAGCCTTCACTCTTTCACACCTTTCTTTTAAGAAAGTGTGCTCCATTTTATGATAAAAAATAACAAAAGCAGCCTTTTTCGGCTGCCCTTCATTATTGTAAACCAATTATTTCGATTTTTTAGCGATTGACAGGGGATTCCGGTCTCTCGTGACGTTCGTTAGTTCCTCGGCGTTCTCCCCGATCACGGTCGTTGCGTTCGCCATGGCGATGATGATTGCCATCTCGACGAGGTCCGCGATTCCCTTCCGTTCGCTCAGTGCGAGCCACTGGTTCAGCCACTTCCACTCCTGCATCTCGCAGTGCCTCGCGATGTGACAGATTAATCCGTCCCTGGTTGTCAATTTCGGTCACTTTTACCTGCAATCGATCGCCAACCTGCACCACATCTTCCGTGCGCTTAACCCGGTCCGCGCCCAATTGGGATACGTGAACCAGTCCTTCCTTACCCGGCAAAATTTCGACGAATGCGCCGTAACTTTCCACGCGCATCACTTTACCTTCGTAAGTCTCACCGACGACCACTTCCCGGACAATTCCTTCGATGATTTGCTTTGCACGTTCACCTGCGTCCTGATCGGTCGTGGAGATAAAGACGCGCCCATCCTGTTCGATATCGATTTTCACACCAGTATCATCGATGATTTTGTTGATCACGCGACCTCCGGGTCCGATAACTTCACGGATTTTGTCAGGATTGATGCGCATGGAGATGATTTTCGGCGCATAAGGGGACAAATTTTCCCTCGGTTCGCTAATGGCCTGTAACATTTTGTCCAAAATAAACATTCTGCCCACATGCGCTTTGGCCAAAGCTTGTTCAAGCACTTCTCTCGTGATGCCGCCAATTTTGATGTCCATTTGCAATGCTGTTACACCTTTGGTCGATCCGGCCACCTTAAAGTCCATATCGCCAAGGTGATCTTCCATGCCTTGAATGTCCGTGAGCACCGCTACCTGATCGCCTTCTTTGACGAGTCCCATAGCCACCCCTGCAACCGGTGCTTTAATCGGAACCCCCGCATCCATCAGCGCAAGAATGGAGGCACAAATGGAGGCTTGAGAGGAAGAACCATTCGATTCCAGCACCTCAGAGACGACGCGAATCGTATAAGGAAACTCATCTTCTTTGGGAATAATGGGTTCAAGTGCGCGTTCGCCCAGCGCCCCGTGGCCAATATCCCTGCGACTCGGCGGACGAAGTGGACGAGCTTCTCCAGTCGAAAACGGTGGGAAATTGTAGTGATGCATGAAGCGTTTGCTCTCTTCTGGACTGATGCCATCCAGTATCTGAACGTCTCCCATTGCCCCGAGCGTACAGATGGATAACGCCTGGGTTTGCCCGCGAGTAAAAAGTCCTGATCCATGTGTTCTCGGCAAGACTCCCGCATCGACAGAAATCGGTCGTATCTCATCCAGTGTACGTCCATCCGGGCGCATGCCATCATCCAAAATGGCTTTACGAACTTCTTCCTTGACGATAGTGTGAAGCACTTCGCCAATATCGCCCATGTGATCAGGATATTGTTCAGCAAAATACAACTTCGTCTCATCGACAACCGCATCAATCGCTTCTTGACGGGCGTGTTTCTCAGCTTGATAAATGGCGCTGCGTAGCTTGTCCGTCGCATAAGAGCGAACAATGTTTTCAATACTCTCGTCAATTTGATGAACGATTACCGGCATTTTGGGTTTTCCTGCTTCAGCAATCAGCAGTTCTTCCACTGCAATGATCCGTTTGATCTCCTCATGACCAAACATAATGGCTTCGAGCATTACCTGTTCCGGAACTTCTTTCGCTCCTGCCTCCACCATCATGATGGCTTCCTTCGTTCCTGCCACCACAAGGTGCATGTCGCTTTCTTCCGCCTGGGCGGGTGTGGGATTGATGATAAATTCGCCATTCACTCTGCCCACAATGACACCGGCAATCGGTCCGTTAAACGGGACATCAGAAACTCCGAGTGCAGCAGATACGCCAATCATTGCAGCGATTTCAGGAGCACAATCCTGATCCACCGAAAGGACTAAGGTGACCACCTGCACATCATTGCGGAAGCCTTCAGGAAAAAGTGGTCGAATCGGGCGATCGATCAAGCGACTTGCAAGGATCGCCTTCTCACTCGGGCGACCTTCACGTTTGATAAATCCGCCAGGAATTTTCCCCACCGCATAAAGGCGTTCTTCATAGTTTACAGTTAATGGAAAAAAGTCAAGTTCCGTTGGATTTTTTGAAGCCGTCACTGTGGCTAACACCACGGTGTCACCGTAGGTTACCAGCACAGCGCCACTTGCCTGTTTGGCAAGCCTTCCGGTCTCGAGAACGAGCGGTCTTCCGCCAAGCGTTGTTTGTTGATGAAATACCAAGCCAAAACCTCCTCTCAAAAGCAAAAAGATAGAAAAAAGCGGGATTGACCCCGCTTTTTTCGTTATTTACGCAATCCCAAACGGGTAATGAGTGTCCGATAACGATTGATGTCATGTTCACGCAAATACCTTAACAAATGAGCGCGTTGATAGACCATCTTAAACAAACCACGACGGGAATGATGATCTTTCTTGTGGGTTCTGAAGTGTTCATTCAGGTAATTGATGCGTTCGGTAAGAAGCGCCACCTGAACTTCCGGAGAACCAGTGTCCCCTTCATGTACTGCAAAATCCCTGATAATTTCCGCTTTGCGTTCCGGCGTCATCGCCATCTGTAAATACCTCCTCATTTATTCCCTGCCGGTAACGAACTACCCAGTATCCGCCGAGGTTGCGGGTTACCGCGAAGTCGCCCAAAGTGATAATGGCAGGCATCGATCACTGCTGAAATGCATAATTTCAGTATGACACAATGATAATAAGTATACACTTCCGAATTAAGCGAGTAAAGGAAATACGATCAAATGTTTGGCCAATTCCGGGCAAAATCCCGATCTTTTCTCAACTGATCCTGAAGCTCCGAAAGTGAAGCGAACTTTTGTTCTTCTCTGATAAAATGCAGGAAATCGACGACCAGTTCCCTGCCGTACAAATCCCCCTCAAAATCAAGCAGGTTTACTTCAAGCGATAAGCGCCCCGCATTGTCCACCGTGGGACGAAACCCCAAATTCATCATTCCCCGGTATACCCTGTCAGAAACCTTGACATCGACGACATAGACGCCAACTTTCGGCAATACATAAGATTCAGTCACTTTCAGATTGGCGGTGGGAAACCCAATACTGCGCCCTCTGGCATCGCCTCTCACCACTACACCGCGCACGCGATATGGTCGTCCAAGTAACTCAGACGCGCTGAGCGCAGCACCACACTCCAAATACATGCGAATACGCGAACTGCTCACAGGTTGCCCATGGTCATTGACGGACCCGATCACATCTACCGTCAAACCGAGCTCGCTGGCGATTTCTTTGAGTCCCTCCGCATCGGTGGCACCGTTTTTGCCAAAACGGAAGTTGTAGCCCACCACCAGGTGTTTTGCACCTAGCGGAAGTAGGTAATTTCTTATAAATTCTTCGGCACTCTGCGCTCTGAAGTCTTTATTAAAATTAGCAACGAAAATCTCTTCGATGCCAAAGTGTTTCGCTACTTCTGCTCGTTCATAAGGAGGGGTCAGCATTTTTTCATATGCCGGATCACCGGTCAACACGTAGCGGGGATGAGGAGAAAAGGTGAAGATACAAGGCACAGAACCAGAGATGTGTGCTTGTTCTGCAGCTTCTTTCAACACCGCCTGGTGGGCGACGTGCAACCCGTCAAATTTGCCGATGGCAAAGGTGCGCCACTGATCATTTGCCATGATGTCTTTCGGAGAACTTAAATACACAAATGGTTCTTGCATTTCAAAGGCCCACCTCGTCAATCAAAAAAACTTTTTGCGGGCGCAAATTGATTCTTTCACGCGCATCAACCAGTACTTCACAAATAGCGATTAGCCTATCGACTTGATCATGTACCCTGACAATAGCGAATTCATGAAAATTCGGCAATAGAATGTTTCCTTCGGACATTGTTAGTGCAACAGTTTGCCCGTGCAAAATTTTCACAATCAAATCATCATCAAGCGTCACCATCGGCAGATGCTTAACTCCATTACCCATTGGCTGGACAAGCGACCATTTGTATTCTTCGAGGTCAGTCAATGAGTGCGCTTCTGAGATGGAAAACATCCCGGACTTTGTGCGCCTTAGTGACGACATATGCGCAGGGACGCCAAGCGCCTGTCCTAAATCATGACATAGCGTTCGTATGTAGGTGCCTTTTCCACAGCCAACAAAAAAACGAACCGAGTGTTGACTGGGGGTCAATAAAATTTGTTCTATTTGAATGTCATCGATGACGACTTCACGGGGCTTCAATTCTACTTCTATCCCTTGGCGAGCAAGTTCGTACGCTGGCTTACCGTTTATTTTGAGTGCAGAAAACTGAGGAGGCAACTGCTCATAAGTGCCGACAAATTGCATGAGCGCTTCTGTGATCAGTTTTTCAGTCAAATGGGAGGGATCTCCCTTATCGACTACTTTCCCGCTGGCGTCCTGCGTATCCGTGGAAAAGCCAAAGGTAGCCTCTGCCAAATACGCTTTATCTCCGCCTAAAGCATACATTGAGAGTCTGGTAGCCTGGCCCAGGTACACCGGCAACACACCTGTTGCATCCGGGTCGAGCGTACCGCCATGGCCTGCTTTCTTGGCCCCAAGTATTCTCTTCACTCTGGATACCGCCTGTTGAGACGTCATCCCTACAGGCTTGTCCAATACGAAAATCCCATTCATCATGAAAATGCGGAGGTTACCGCCTCAGCCACTGCGGTTACCAGATGCTCCACGGCCTGTTCTATGGGTCCGTCCAGGTTACAACCCGCCGCCCGAACATGACCGCCACCTCCAAATCGAAGTGCAATGCTTGCCACATCGACGCGGTCTCTGGATCGCAAACTGACTTTGACCGACCCGTCAGGACGTTCCCGAAAAAGCATTCCTACCTCAATTCCTGAAAGTGAGCGGGTGTATGGTAACAGTACCTCAGTATCATCATCACTTGCTCCAGACGTGCGCAACAACTCCTGACTGACCACCACATACGCAATCCGACCGGAATCGTGAATTCTCAAAGTAGACAGCCCTAAACGCACCAGTTCAACTTGCTCTCTGGTCATCGATTCAAGCACTCGGTCAGCGATCATAAACGGTTCAAACCCACGCGACAACAAATCTGCTGCGGCATGGTGGATCTCGGGAGTCGTATTGTTATATCGAAAGCCGCCAGTATCAAAAAGGATTCCCGTGTAAAGCAATATTGCCATATTGCGGTCAACGGCAATTCCCGATGCATGAAACATTCGATACAGCACCAAACAGGTGGCGGAGGCCTCCGCCTGTACCAAATTCATGTGGCCATACCGATTATTCGTTTCATGATGATCAATGTTGATTAAAAGATGGGAGTCGGCAAAAAGCTGCGTGGTGGCTCCCAGCCTTTTCAGGTCTGCGCAATCGACCGCCACAATGGTGCGAAATTGGCGATCGACCGAATCAGTACGTTGAAACCTTTCCACACCTGGCATGAAATCATAGCGTGACGGCACAGGGTCATCATTTACGACTGTAAACGACTTCCCTGCCTGTTCCAAAAAATGCGCCATGGAGAGTGCCGCGCCAACCGCGTCCCCGTCTGGACTGACATGGCACACCACCAGTACCTGGTCCGGTTCGTTTAACACGGCACTCATTATCTCCTGGTACGTATTATTCGCCGTCACTGCCACGCGCTTCACCATCCGTTTCTCCATCCGGGAAAATCTGATGCAACACCTTGCCGATCTTCATGCTGTAATCCATTGATTCGTCCAGCTTGAAATGAACTTCGGGAGTGAGTCGCAATCGGATGCGCCTTCCGATTTCCGAGCGGATAAAGCCTTTTGCGCGCTCAAGGGCCTGTAAAGAGTTGGTCCGCTCCGTTTCATTGCCTAGCACAGAAACGAACACCTTTGCATGTTGCAAATCGTTGGTAATTTCCACACCAGTTACTGTGACAAAACCAACTCGTGGGTCCTTGACGTGATTTTGGATAATATCGCTAATTTCTCTTTGCATTTGTAACGCAATTCGCTCTGCACGAACTTTCACAGTCATCACCTACTCTGCGGATACGGCCTCCATTTTATAGACTTCCACGACATCGCCTTCTTTGATGTCGTTAAAATTTTCCAACGTAAAGCCGCACTCATAGCCTGTATTGACTTCTCTTACATCATCCTTAAACCGCTTGAGAGAATCCAATTTCCCTTCATACACGATAACGCCGTTGCGTAAAAGCCTTACATCAGCATCGCGTACCATTTTTCCGTCCTGAACGTATCCTCCAGCAATAGTTCCCACCTTAGATACCTTAAACAATTGACGAATCTCCGCATGACCCACCACGACCTCTTTGTAGACAGGATCA
>JAJYOE010000062.1 GCA_021785975.1 Bacillota bacterium
CGTAGGAACGGAGGGTGTGCTGAAGACCGATCGGATTCTTCGGATCTTCTACTGTCACGTCCATGACTGCCTGTTCCACAGGTCCTGGGACATTGTTTTCATCGCGCGGGCTGATGTTCCATGTGGTTGGCGCAATAATTTGATAGTTTTCAATTTTGTTGTCCTTAAATTCAGCCCAGTGTGCTAGCGCACCGCGATGAGCTTCTGTCCATCCGAATGCAAAACCGTCTTTCACTTCGCGAGGGGTTTCCATATAGAATGGCCCTTTCGGATTGACAGATTTGAGCCAATTTCGAATCACGTAATGTCCTGTCAACATTTCATGGAACCGGGCAAATTGACGCAAAAACACACTCGGACCCATCCGCTTTTCCATATCGCGAATCAAAGGATCGCCCGCAATCAGCAGCCTTGACAGCGGCCCCACCTCTGTTGCTAAACCGTCAAAACGCGGTGCCTTGGCAAAACTGTATTTTTCTCCAGGGATATTCAGCATGTCAACGGGATTGGTTTTCCCTTGCCAAGGATGCAATGGGCGTTCACCTTCATAGAGGGAATGCGCCATGTGCTCCATCACTCGCTGTTGGAATGCCATTTGGTCTGTGGCAATCTCATTGGTCCCATCGTGCATAAATGCACTGTGATAGACACCGCCCGGATACCAGAATTGACCCGGTTCGGTTTCAAATGCTGGATACCCTAGAAAGTGACCGCTGCCCCGGCCGTATTTATCCCAGCCATAATCGAAAGCCTGTTTGATAAAGAGTCCGAGATCGCTGTCTTCATGATCCCCGCGCCCCAACCATTCTTGCAAATCGTCCCATGTCTTTACGGCCAGATAATCATCCAGTTTGCCTTTAAGGACATATGGCTCAATGAACTGTTCACGAACATCTTCCAGAATTCCAAGCGATTTCGTGATATCTGCGACGGACGGACTACTCGTCACACCGCCTGGAACAAACGAAGACGGATTAGGCTGTTGTCCTGCAAAAATCGCAGTGATTTCCACCACCCGTTTGGACCAAACCACCGCTGCCTTATAAGAGCTTCCTGTAAACGGGTTGATGCGTGACTTTAATTTTTCATACTCGCGAAACCCTTTGTAATAATCGTTGACCATATCTGGTCCAAAAATCAGATAAAAATGACGCATCGCGCTCATATGGCTTTCTGTCGATCCAACGATATTTCTAACAATTCGTGCCTGAATCGGCAGTTCATTTCCTCCGATTCCGTTGTCGCTTGCCATATCAACCAGTTTGACAGCGCTGGTGATGTGAGAAATTGAGCAAATCCCACAGATTCTAGGCGTCATGGTAATGCCAAGCCAAGGATCTTTGCCTTTGAGGATTTTTTCAAACCCTCTAAACATCACTGCTTTTGCAATCGATGACTGCACCTTGCCGCCTTCCACTTCCACTTCAAAGTCGAGGTCTCCCTCCACACGACCAGCAGGACTTAATTTGACTGTTTCGGCCATCTTTACTCCTCCGCAACCTAATTTTCAATTACTTCCTAGTAGCCACTTCTGGACTGAGTTTCTTTTTGCGATTTTCCAGTTCCTTTGGTGTTGCCATGTAGGCAAATACTTTGCCGATACCGTATGGCAGCACGCGGGAGTCTTCGCGCATTGGCGTCAGTTTTTCCCTGCTGTAGAAGGGGTGCTCGACAGAATAATTTTCATTTGGCCAACCAATGTCTGTACAACCAAGGCATGGAGAGCCAGCTCTTGTTTTGCTGGATTGGCGATTCCACAGGCGAACATTGCAATCGGATTGCGTGTAAGGCGCCCTGCAGCCTTTTTCAAAGAAGAGGCAGCCCTGTTGGGTGTATTCCATGACCGAGTGTTTGTGCTCGTAATATTCATTTCGTGGACATCCCGTGTGTGTGGTGGTGCCATAAAAAGCAACGGGCCTCATATATTCATCAAATTCAAGGAAATGCGCCAGACCTTCGGCGATAGCCATGAGTGTCTGCAATTGCCAATCAGGATGCGCCGGGCAACCTGTGAGATTAATCACTGGCAATCCTGCGCGAGAATGATATTCTTTACCGAGAAGACCACCGTGTTGTTTGTTCAAGTACTGCAATCCTACGGCTTCCGTTGGGTTAGGCGCCATCGCAGGAAAGCCACCGTGTGTCGCACAATCCCCAATGGCGACCACAAAATCAGCGACGTCTGCGAGCTCAATAATGATGTCTTTAATCGGACGATCAGCAAATAGGTTATATAGTCCTGTTCCGTTCGGACCAAGCGGTATCGATCCTTCAATGACTAAAATATCAAGTTTCGTTTTTTCAGTAGTCAGATCATGCAATAACGTATGTACATGATCTCCCCATAGCGGTGAAACGGAAGGGTGGTATAACACATTGACATCATATCGATTAATAAAATCTGTTAAATCTGGCCCTTCTGCATTGAGCAATGCCATGGTATTACCACTACAGGCCTGAGCCTGCAACCACAGTAAATTTAAACCCAAAGAGGTCACCTCCAATTAGATTGGCGAAGAGTTTTGAATTAGGAAGAGATTTTCATCGCGTTGCGAATCGTCTTCAATACTTTTTGTGTGGAAGGTTCCTTCATCATGCGAAGCAAGTCAAGCAACGAAATGACCGACTCATCTTTGTTTGCGCTTTCATAAGCTTGCTCAAACAATCTCATCACTTGCAGCATTAAATCAAAATACTCTGAATTTATTGCTTCGCCCAATTTGATTAATCCGGACAATACGCCAACATCGCTTAATTTCCTCAGTCCTACCATCACTTCGCTCATTGCCTCGGCAGACTCTACAAATTCATCCACAAGCATTGGCAATTTTGAAATGGAAGGTGAAGACAGTACTGGCTTGACTTGCATCAACAGTGGCTTAAAGGTGGATGTGATTTTGTCAATGGGATCCATAACCTCATGAACCCCCTCGACAAACCGATCAATTACTGATTGATCAGCCATGGTTTCATTCGTATAGTAAAGCGCCATTTGCGTCATATCCAACAAACGGTTGATGGTTGGCAATTGATCAATCAACCGCTCCAACTGAGTCGAGACAGCAGGATCAGTCAATTTTTCAAGTAACTGGTCGTTTGATGTGGCCGTACTCTGAGGGACCATATGACTCCTCCTTTCAATATTTTTTTTAACATTTAATTA
>JAJYOE010000010.1 GCA_021785975.1 Bacillota bacterium
CTGTATAGACTGCTGTTTGAATGACAACAGGATATTGGATGGAAGCTGCAGATACATGTTTTGCAACGCTATGTGCACTTACTGTCATGCCTGCGCCCATCATGCCTACGAGCATGCCAGAGGTAAGCACAGATAATGCTAATTTATTCATTTTCATTTAAGTATCCTCCTAAATATGTTGTGTCAACACCATTTAACAATATGTAATTTTACATTTATTTTATTTTGACAACAGGCTCATATGAATGAATGTATACAGTACATAAAGACGATATCCGTATAATACATTTGAGTCACCTTGTAGAAAAATGAAAAAACCAGAGATGTCATATCCCTGGTTTCTCTACTAATAGAACTTCATGAGATCAATATTTTGCCATCGGACTTTTGTTATTTTGCGGCAGAAACCGACCAGTCATGAACAGACGAACCTTCCAAAAATTTCTCAACATCAAGCGCCGCTTTGCATCCAGATCCAGCAGCCGTTACTGCCTGACGATACCTGGAATCCATCACGTCACCGCAGGCAAAAACACCTTCTACGCTGGTGGCCGTGGTCACCCCATCGGTTACAATGTACCCCACATTATCCGTCTTCACCTGCCCAGCTAAAAATGCAGTGTTAGGGGAATGGCCAATGGCGACAAAAATCCCGTCGGTTTCAATCTGGCGCTGTTCACCAGTTGTGTTATCGATCACATCCAGTGCGTTGACTTTGTTGTCCTGCGCATGAACTTCCATAGGCGTTACGTTAAGCAACCATTTGATTTTCGGATTTTCCCTGGCACGTTCCTGCATCACTTTAGAAGCGCGAAGTTCATCTCTGCGATGAACGATCGTCACCTCACTTGCAAATTTGGTCAGGAAAGTGGCTTCCTCCATCGCGGAATCGCCGCCGCCAATCACCAGAATGCGTTTGTTGCGAAAGAAAAACCCGTCGCAGGTTGCACACGTGGAAACGCCCTTGCCGATGAGTTCCGACTCTCCTTTGATGCCAAGCATCTTAGCCGATGCACCTGTCGAAATAATCAATGAATCGGCTTCATATTCATCTTCCTCGTTCACCGTCACATGAAACGGGCGTTTGCTGAGATCAATGGAAGTGACCCATCCGGTTTCAAATTCGGCGCCGAATTTCTCCGCCTGAGCACGCATGTTATTCATCAGTTCCGGCCCCATGATCCCATCTTCAAAGCCCGGAAAGTTTTCGACCTCAGTCGTAAGTGTCAATTGTCCGCCTGGTTCATTACCCTCAATCACCAGCGGCTCCAGGTTGGCTCTTGCCGCGTAAATGGCTGCCGTCAAACCGGCAGGACCTGTGCCCAAAATCATTAAACGCAAATGTCTGTTCGCCATTATCATCATCCTCAATAAAAAAAGTTATTTTTTTCATAGTATATCCATTTCGGACGTTTCAGCAAGCGTATTATAATTCTGCTATACTGATGGTTGAATTCGTGCATCTTCAAGGGGGAGTCACATTGCAAAAGGATCTCCGTCAGCAATCGATGAGTCAATTGATTGACAACATCTATCATCAGTATCGGAGATACTTTCCACAACTTTTTATCATCAGCCTCTTCTTTGAACTTCCACAACTGATACTCAGTTCCGTAATACAGGCACATTCCGACAATAACCTCAATTGGCAATTGCTCAGCAGTGGAAAAGCTGGCATGCAACAATTTTTTACACAACTTCAAACTTACTTAACCGTTCATGGCGGATTGACAGTTGCCGTGCTAGGTCTCATCGTTACCCTGCTGAATTTGAACGTGTTTACGCCTATACTGAATGGCAGCTTCTACTCTCTTGCTAATGATGTGCTTTCCGGCAATACCGGCAGCAATTCATTGTTGAAAATTACCGTTAGTCATACCCTTCAACAAGCTAGAAAACGCTGGCCTGCTTTTTTATCCACCCTATGGTTGCTCATCGGTCTCTCGTTTGCGGGCGTAATTCTTTTTGGTCTATTCGCACTGGTTTTATCGCTGATCCCGGGATTGCAATTCATACTGGTCATCTTGTATCTTGCTGCACTGGTTGCTTTACTATGGATAGTGGTCAGACTATCATTTACCTTTACCGCCGTGGTTATTGAGGAAAAAAGCAATTGGGACGCGATCAGGCGCTCCTTGTCTCTGACAAAGTACCGATTCTGGTTTTTGTTTATGATGCTCATCCTCTCTCAGTTGGTTTTATCCTTTGCCGACATGGGATTCAGCTCGCTGGTGTCACCACTTCCAGGCATATGGGTACAGACATTTTTAGGTTGGATTTTTACCATTATCATCCAACCTTTATATGCACTGGTAGTTGTCAACTTGTTTTGGGATTTCAGACGCCATGACAGTTAACTAGTCAACAAAAAAATCCATGATGGCTCCATCGTGAGCATTGACGATCGTGAGGTACAAGTGATCAATTAAATTTACCTCTTCTATCGTAGTAGGCTGTCCACGCTCATTCTGAATGATTCGTACGATTGGTCTGCCGGGAAAGTTGGGATTAGTATTTTTTATGATCGCAGTTCGTCCGTCGCTAAGTTTGACTTCTGTTCCAATCGGATACATCGATACTTTTTTGCTGAATAACGCCACTATATTTAAGTCGTATTCCGTTTCCACTTTACTATAAAGATATTCCATCACTTCAGAGGGCAACATGCCTCTTCGATAAGGGCGATGCATGACCATCGCATCATACACATCAGCGACAGCGAGGATTTTCCCGAACAGGTGAATCTCATCGCCTACAAGTCCCCTTGGATATCCGGATCCATTCAAGCGTTCATGGTGTTGAAAAGCACAATGTGCCACGAGATATGACAACTCATGCTGCTTTACCAACACTTCGTGGCCAAGCTCCGCATGTTTTTTTATTTGTTCATATTCTTCTGAAGTTAATTTTCCAGGTTTATTCAATATTTCTTTTGGGACCCATATCTTCCCGATATCATGCAGCATGGCACCTAATCCAAGGTCGATCAGCATACTATCTGTTAACCCCATGCTGACACCAATGATCATTGCATAAATGGCCACATTTATCGAGTGGATGTAGGTTTGGTTGTCATAAGTGGCGACACTGGCAAGATCCTCTTCTAAAATAGTAGTGCCCTGAATAATGGAGAGCAAATTTTTCATTTGATCTCGCATTGATTTAGCGATGTCGCGATCAATAGACACCTTGTCGAGAGTAACGTTGTTTTTCCACAAATCCCATTGATCCCTTAATATTGTTTGGGTTTCCAAACGCAATTCCATTGGAACTGCCTCTTTGATGTCAATGCCTTCAGTGACTTCGTCGTCGATATAGACCACAGCGAAATCTCTTTGAATTTTATCGATAAACGTTTCCCGAATTTCCACTCCCTTGGATAAAAGCACTCGTCCATGCTCATCGTAAAGCGTTCTCCCCAATCTCATTCCGGGTCGCAGTAACGATGATGAAATCTGTCGTGACAATGGGCTACCTCCCGTGAAAACATCTGTCAAATGATGATTATATTGAACGCAGGGACCCGCCATCAATGAAGATAGTTTCCCCGGTCATATAGATATTTGCTGCAGATAATAGAAAAGCCGCCACTTTCGCAAACTCTTCTGGGCGTCCGTATCTCCCAAGCGTATATTCGCTTCATATTCTCCCGCACTGCTTCCATAGAGATACCTAATCGCTCGGCACTCGCCCTATCGAGTTGCAAGATACGGTCTGTCAAAATTCTACCTGGAGCCAAATGGTGAACAAGGATACCGTCTTTTGCGACTTCCCTTGCGAGGGATTTTAACATCCCTACGACTCCGGTGCGTATGGCATTCGAAAGAATGAGATTTGGAATCGGCTCTTTCACAGATAGAGACGATATATTTAGTATTCTTCCACACTTGTTCGCCCTCATCAATGGAAGGGTTTCCCTAATCAGTCTGACCACACTGAGCAAATTAAGGTCAAATGCCCGCTGCCAATCCTCATCTGATACTTGATCGAATCCGCCAGGCGGAGGTATCCCGCATTGGTCACCAGCAGATCAATACTGCCCCAAATAGCACTGGTTGCTTGAATGAGACGGCGAACCGACTGGCAAGAGTCACACTGCACCCTTCCCGTAATAGATTAGCGAAAGATCATGACAAGGCACTCCGCAAATCCATCGGAGGAGAGAATACACCCTTTTCCGTAACTATTGCAGTAATCAATTCATGAGGTGTCACATCAAAGGCTGGGTTATAAACTGTAATATCATTTGGTGCCACCATTCGACCATTAAACTTAGTAATTTCCTCTGCGGCGCGCTCTTCGATCGGAATCTGTTGCCCATGGTCAATACCGAGGTCCACCGTGGAAGTCGGAGCCGCCACATAGAACGGAATGCCAAAATGATGAGCGAGCACCGCAACACTGTAGGTACCGATTTTGTTCGCCGTGTCACCATTTGCCGCTATTCTGTCCGCGCCCACCATGACCGCCTGAATTTTCCCCTGACTCATGACGGTTGCTGCCATGTTGTCGCAAATCAATGTCACGTCAATCCCGGCCTGTTGCAGTTCCCATGCCGTTAGTCTCGCTCCCTGAAGGACTGGTCTGGTCTCGTCTGCAAAGACCTTGAAGTCAACACCGCGTTCTTTGGCAATGTAAAAACCGGATAGTGCCGTGCCATACCTGCTGGTCGCCAATGCCCCTGCATTGCAATGGGTAAGCACTCCCATTCCCTCCTTGATCAGTGCCGCCAGGTGTTCGCCAATGATGCGGTTTGCAGCTTCATCTTCAAGGTCGATCGCCCTCGCTTCATCCTGTAGCGCCGTCAGCTTATGCTCAACAGACAGCCCCTTTTCGTGATCCCACCTTTGCTTCATCCTTCGCAGCGCCCATTCCAGATTCACTGCAGTAGGCCTTGCGCTCATTAGATAACGAGTGTATTCTTCCACCGAATCGTTTAGTGCGGTGGACGCACGCTTTTTCGATGCGTCAAGCACTCCCAAATACAACCCGTAGGCTGCGGCAATACCGATCGCAGGAGCTCCGCGGACCAGCATATTGCGTATGGACCAAAATACATCCTCAACCGTATACAAATCCACGTATTTGATTTCCTCAGGCAACCGAGTCTGATCCAACAGCACTATCTTGTCTTGATTAAATCTTACCGATCGAAAGCTGTCATCGATGCTCACTATTTTCCCACCTTTATTTCACAAAAGCTTTACTACACTGCAGACATGCCTTTCATGGTTTCCACTATATCACGGATCACAAAATCCGCACAAAAAAAAGGCGCATAAGCGCCTTTTTCAAGTGCATTCAAATGATATCGGCAATTGTTCAATCAACCGAACTTGTACGTAATTCCATAACCGCCTTTTGGATAGACCCACTCAATGTTGTAATGGGGGCAACCAATGCGGCATGTGCCGCATTCCACACAGTTTTCAAACGCCACAGAGGTCATTTTCTCTTCATCATGCCATTGGTACACTTCTGCCGGGCAGAAGAACTGGCATTCTTTTGTCTCACAATGGAGGCAAACATCCTGATCCTTAATAATCAGGTGAGAATTCTCATCGACTTTGTAGCGGATTGTGTATAACTTTTCAGCAATGGTACTCATCCGTTAATCGACCTCCATCCCTTGATTCCTAATTTGATGAGATTGGCTGTTCCACCTGCAGCTTCGCGCAATCCACGAATGGCTGCTTTTTGTTTTTCTGCTTTACTGATGCCATCAATCAATAGCATTTGATAGGCGGCATCATTCAACGCAGCCGGTAATCTATCAAACAGGTTTGGATCGATTTCGTTCAACAAACCATGCAGTCCCTGATACTTCTTCAGGTCCTTGTGAATGAAAGATTCGCGAACGCGCCGATCATAACCATATAATCCAGCTTTGCTGAAATCTCCTTTGGCATGGGCTTCAATAATCGCCTCTGCCGCATACTTGCCGGAAGTCATGGCGAGGTTGGTGCCCTCGCGATGCACGAAGTTGACAAGTTGGGCCGCGTCTCCGCAAATCACCCATCCGTTGCCGGAAAGTGGCGGGATGGCATGAAAACCGCCTTCTGGAATAAGGTGAGCTGCATATTCCTTGCCTTCTCCACCTTGTAGCAGTTTCCTGATCATCGGATGTTGCTTGACGTTCTCGATCAATTCATAGGGGCGGATTTTCGTGCGCTTAAGGTCACTGACCATCACACCCACACCAAAGGAAATGGTTTCCTGGTTCGTATACATAAAACCCAGTCCCGCCATTCCACCAAGTTGACCAATAAACTCAGTGGTGACTCCTTCATCCCCTTCAAGATTGAAGCGATCCATGATTTTTTCTTTTGGCATCGCGATCACTTCTTTTACAGCGAGGGAAACCTGATCTGGCTGCCATTCACGATGGACGCCAAGTTGCTTGCCTAAAAGGGAGTTGACCCCATCCGCAACTACCACTACATTCGCATACAAATCACCTTCTTCACGATCTGTGCGAACCCCTACCACACGGTCGCCTTCTCGCAAAAGGTCAGTGACGACCGTTTCATAGATGTTGAGAGAACCCGCCTGTTCCGCTTTACTGGCAAACCATTGGTCGAATTTGACACGAAGTCCTGTCCACGAATTGGTCGGTTCTTTAAACGCTTCATTGCGGTGCCCCATCGTGACGACAGAGTCTTTACCTAAAAGCCACAAGCGTTGCTCCACTACGCGCCTTTCAAGCGGTGCCTCTTTCCAAAATTCCGGTATGATATCTTCCAATTGCTTGCGATAGAGCACCCCACCAAAAATATTTTTGGCGCCGGGAAACTCTCCGCGTTCAATCAGCACTACTTTCAGACCTGCTTTTGCCATCATATAGGCTGCTGCGCTGCCTGCCGGTCCGCCACCAACGATGATGGCATCAAAACGTTCCGTTGCCAACTTCATCACTCCCGTCTCAAATTACCTTATGATTGTATGGAGGCCGCCACTGATGCATTGGCTGCGCTTGAATTTGTCGCAAACGGCAATGCGCGTTTTTCCTTCACAGCCTTAATGATAGCCGGGACGATTTCGTAAAGATCGCCGACAATACCATAGTGCGCCACTTTGAAAATTGGCGCATCCGGATCGCGGTTGATGGCCACAATCACATCAGAATTTTGCATCCCCACCACGTGTTGAACCGCACCGGAAATCCCAATCGCAAAATACAGTTTCGACCTGACCGTGGAACCAGTCTGACCCACTTGATGATCGTGATCAATCCACTTCAGATCGACGACAGCGCGGGAGGCGCCAACGACGCCGCCAAGTGCATCCGCCAGTTCCTGTAACAGCTTGAATCCATCCGGACTGCCGAGACCTTTGCCTCCAGCCACGATAATCTCATGATCCTCAAGATTGATGCGGTCCGTTTGCTCAAGAAAATCGAGTACTTCTGTAACCACTTCTTCTTCGCGCATTGGCGAAGGGACATCAATAATTTCGCCCGAACGAGAAGCGTCAGCGGGAAGTTCCAAAAATACTCCTGGTCTTGCGGTCGCCATTTGTGGCTTATATTGTTTACATAAAATCGTAGCTAACATTTTTTCGGAAAAAGCGGGTCGGCTGGCTTGCAACAGGCGGTTTTCATCCACATCGAGTTGTGTGCAGTCAGCGGTCAATCCTGTTGGCAAATGCGTCGCAATAGCCCCTGCCAGGTCACGCCCCGTATAGGTTGCGCCCATCAACACAATTTCAGGCTTGAAAGTGCGAATCACATCAAGACTGACGCGGCTGTAGGGACGCGTACGATACTTTTCTAGTACTGGAGAGTCACTCATATATACTTTATCCGCACCGCGTCTAATGGCTTCTTCAGCTAGATGACGCACATTGTGCCCCATGACCAACGCGTACACCGGTGCATTAATTTTCGTTGCCATTCTTTTCGCTTCGCCAAGAAGTTGCCAGGAGACCTTTTTTGCTACCCCTGCGCGTTGCTCCACGACGACCATGATGCCAAGGTAATCGGAAAAATCCTGCTCCGGAACAGGCTGTACCCTGCTTGCCCCTTTTGGCTCCGCAGCTTTTTGGTTTACATTTTGCTCTTCAGCCACAGTGATTCCCCCTTCTACCATCCAAGCCTGGTCGGTAATTCGGTTGACCAGAGTTGTTCTATGAGTTCACTTGCCACCACAGCTACGTTGTCGCCTTCCAGCATTTTGGTGTCAATCTTTCTTGGTTCTGGAACCCATGTTTTTGAAACAATCGTCGGTGAACCTTTAAGCCCGATCTTTGCACGGTCGATATCCGCAAAGTCGTTGGTGGTCCAGACGACAGGCTTAAAACGCGATGCATTGATGACACCGGGTAAACTGGCTCGCCTTGGTTTGTTTAATTCCGTCAGCACGGTCACCACGACCGGCAACTTGGTTTTCACCACTTCAATGCCGTCTTCCAGATGACGATGAACGGTAATAGTCTTGTCTTTATCGCTGAGCTCCACTACTTTTTCAACGTACGTCAATTGTTCATAGTCCAACCTGCACGCAACGCCGGGACCTACCTGGCCGGTGTCTCCATCAAGAGTTTGCTTGCCGCAAAAGACGACATCCACTGGTCCAAATTCCTCTGCCACTTTCTTCACGGTCATTCCCACCACGTAAGAAGTCGCCAGCGTGTCAGCGCCTGCAAACGCACGGTCACTGACGAGTACTGCACGATCAGCCCCCATAGAGATACATTGTTTCAGCGCTTTATCCGCTGAAGGGGGACCCATGGAGACGACCGTTACTTCTGCGCCCATTTCATCTTTGAACCGAAGCGCCTCTTCCAGCCCATGCAAATCATAATAATTGACAATTGCCGGTACACCTTGACGGACCAACGTATTGGTGTTGGGATCAATGCGGATTTCCCGGCTATCTGGCACTTGCTTCACACACACCACAATGTGCATGCCAGTTCACCTACCCATTTGAGAAATTGTTCACATACTCATCAGCTAAAAATATCTATAATCCTGTATGAAACTAAATTGTGAATTATTGCACAAGGTACCCGCAATATCGTTCACTGATGAGGTTAGACGTTATGAACTAATTAAAGACTATAACGGATTTGTCGATTTGGCAATAGACTAATTGCAAAAATTTCAGAAATTCGTGCGCATGATTTCACAATTTTGTTTATTTTGCGAGTAAATTTTCCAAGGCGTCTTCAATCGTACGATATTCAAACTCAAACTCTTCTGCAGTTGCTTTTGCAGGGACCACTTTTTGACCGGTCAAAATTAAATTCCCCGCTTCACCCAGCACCGCCTTAATCGCAAACGCAGGCACAGGCAGACTGCTATGCGTCCCTAGTTGTGCCGCAACGGCCTTCCCCAGTTCGCGCATAGTCACTGGCGCTGGCGCCGTCACATTAACCGCACCTTTTAACTCCTGATGATCGAGCATAAAGGTGAGTAACTTGACCACATCATCAATATGCACCCAGGATACCCACTGCTTTCCGCTCCCGATGGTTCCGCCCACTCGCATGCGGTAGGGGAGAACTAAGCGAGGCAACGCACCCCCTTCACGAGAAAGCACAATGCCAAGGCGAGCTAGCACCACCCTCACACCGAAATCATTCGCCCTTAATGCTGCCTCTTCCCAAGCCCCTGATACCTCGGCAAGAAAATCCTTGAACCCTGGCGTTGAATCTTCCGTGAATACGTCGTTGTCACTTGGACCGTAATAGCCCACTGCAGAAGCATTGACCAGCACTTTTGGAGGAACTGTGGCAGTTTCCATCCAGTTGACGAGCATATTCGTGGTACTGATACGGCTTTGCAAAATGGCATTTTTTGTTTCATTCGTCCACCTTCCACTAAAGATAGACTGTCCTGCAAGGTTGACCACACCATCAAACGGCTTTTCTTTGGCCGCTTTTTCCCATTCGCTCTTGTCTAGTGGAAGCCTCAACACCCGCTCGTCCTTCAAGGTTGATCGAAAAGGCGCCCTTGTTCCAATCGCGATATGATCTCCTCTGCCTAGCAAGTGAGTGATCAGCGCTTTTCCTACAAGTCCCGTTCCACCAATAATCAGATACCTCGACACCATCGACACCCCTTACTTTATTCCTGCTTTTATGAATGATTCCTTTAAATGTCTCGCAATAATAGCCGCACCTTGATGATCACCGTGTATGCATATCGTATCGAGTTCAAGCGATATTATTTCTCCAGTCCGTGCTTTGACCTGCCCATTTAAAATCGCATAAAGCACGCGCTCAACCACTAGATCGACATCATCAATCACACTTCCCTTGACGTGTCTAGGTGTCAATGTTCCGTCCACTTCGTACTCACGATCCGCAAAAAATTCCTGCCAGACCTTCAATCCCCTAGATTCTGCGACCTTAACAAGCAGGCTTCCGGACGGTGCATAAAGAATCAACTGACGATTGAATGCGGCGATAGCATCTGTGATACAGATGGCCATCTCCTCGTTCGAGGCAGAAAAATTATACAATGCGCCATGCAGTTTCACGTGATGCAAGACAGTTTGGTGCCGAATTGCGAAAGCAGCAAGTGCGCCAATTTGATAAATGATCTGATTGGCAATTTCTTGACATGTATAAGGAATGTGACGACGTCCAAACCCTTCGCGATCGGGGTAACCAGGATGCGCGCCGATATATACGCTGCGTTCCTTTGCCAGTTGGACGGTGCGATCCATCACCTGAGGGTCTCCTGCATGAAAACCGCAAGCAATGTTGGCAGAGGTGATGACGTTAAGCAATGCTTCATCCTGACCAAAAGTATAGGCGCCGAAACCTTCTCCCAGATCCGCATTCAGGTCCATTTATCCACTCTCCCCAACCCGTCGATAGGTGTTTCTTCCATGCAGAAAACTATAACCAAGCGTAACGATGGGGGAGAGGTATGCAAAAAACGCATAAGGCAGATTCACGGACATGGATTGCAAAGCAAAAAGTCCTGCGGCAAAAAGACTAATGCCAACTGTCACTATAGAAGTGGTCCATTCCGCCATGCATATTTTCGCAACATCATTCAAGATGACCTGAATGGCTCCCGCTTTTTCCATCACACCACTTAGCTCAACAACAACTACGACAAGTAACAGTTCGTCAAAGGTATGCCAGATTCCCCCTGCATATAATGTCGAATTTTTGTAGATCCTTAAGCCAGTGCCCAATAATGACTATTTTGTTGATGCCATGAAAAAAACACTTCTAAAAGTAGCGTTATTCCTGCAGAAATCAATAATGTCGGCGTGATATACCGATAATTGTCCCTCGATTTTGTGCCTGTCATCCGTTTATCTCTTTCCACGATCTGTGACCTGAATCATAGGGTTCCTTTATGATGGTATGTCATAATGAAGATAACCCAAGTAGTGTATGGGATGTAAAGCAAAATTGTATACTGGTCGGTGAATCAAAATGAATCAACATGCTGAAATACGCAAAAAACACATTTCACCAACTGTATGGTACCTTCTCGTTGCTCTCGCTGCGGGGGGAAGCGCATGGTGCGGGTTGTTTTATATCCTGGTGCAACTTGAACACGGAGTTTTCTGGTCAGGAGCCGTTTTCGCATGGGTCCATCTAGCGATTCTAGGGGCCTTATTAACAGGTGCGTTCGGAGTGATGTTTCAACTGATTCCTATCGCGTTTCAAGCGCCTCCGCTAGCAAAAAAAGTGGCACTATGGCACTTGCCTTTGCATCTCATCTCCATTTCTGTCATGATAGATGGTTTTTTGCGCATGCACTTTTACCTTGTCGGAGTGGGAGGCAGTCTTCTATTCATCGTCACACTTTATTACCTTTTTCAAGTATATCAAAGTTACAAACGCGCCAATAACAAAACCATCGTTCACCGCCGATTATGGGTGCCTATGCTGGGACTTGCACTTGTCATGGGCATCGGTATCTGGCAGGCATTTGCCTTACCGGGAACTGGTCTCTCTCTGTTATTTTTCCACATCATGATCGGCGTGTTTTGGTTCTGGGGCGGGTTGGTGCTCGTCATCAGTTATAAATTCATCCCCATGTTCGTGCTAAGCCATGGATACTACGCCAACCTCAAACTCACTTCCGGACTTTACTTCAGTGGAATTTTGCTCATTGCACTCAGCTCATACTGGCCTTTTCCACATGCGCCGCTAATGTCTTTGTTGGGGACTGTTTTTACACTGGGTGGTGTCATTATTTTTTTGCAGGATATCCGGAGAATCATTAGTGCAAGAAAACGGAAACGCATTGTTTTTCCCTTAAAAATCAGCATCATCTCTACAATAATATTGGAGCTTTCGATCGCGATCATATTGTTCTCTGTGCTGATCCATTCACTTCATTTGGCAATGATCGCGGCCTACTTGTTCTACTTTGCAGGGATAGTGCCACTACTGATGGGATATTCGCAAAAAATTATTCCTTTCCTCTATTATGAATACCGTTACAGCCATGCGCCAGATCGCAAAAACGCGCCACTAATCGATGAAATGGTCCCCAATCTCCCAGCACGTTTTGCCATCATGATCTATGCCATTAGTGTGGTGTTTGGACTCCTACTTTTCAACTTCTACCATATGATCCCACTCTTTATGCTACCAACTCTTTCTATCCTTCTCAGTGCTTTGGGCGCCGCCGCTTTTCTCCTCTTATTGGTAAGCCTGATCTATGTGCTTCAAATTGGCGGAAAAAGGCCGACGGAAGAATAGCAAAATACATATCAGCAATGTCACAGAATTGAAATACACAAGATGTATCATCGATTTAAGAGCTTGAGTGCATCTAAGGCTGTAAAGAGGTGCTGATGATATTGAGCACAGCAAATATAATTCGCATCAAACGCATTTATGATCGCCCTGAACCTTCAGACGGAATGAGGGTACTGATTGACCGTTTGTGGCCAAGAGGTCTTCCCCGTAAACAAGCGCAAATCGACGAATGGATGAAGGAAATTGCGCCGAGCGCTGAACTTCGGCAATGGTTTGCCCATATACCGGAACGCTATCCTGTGTTCAGCGCTCTCTATGAAAGGGAATTGCTTGAGGACCCGTTGCACGTGGAAATGCTGATGAGTTTAAAAAAATACCAGGAAGCAAGCAACTTAACACTGCTCTACGGCGCGAAAAATGAACATCAAAACCACGCTCAGGTTCTGCTGCGAGTGTTGATGAGGGTATGTGAGATGGCCCCTCACGTTTACGAACAAACAAATCAAACGGTACGAAGCAATTGATTGCTGATCCAGATTCCGTTTGTCTCCATTTTGATCGTGCCTTGTTTTTTCATGTCATTTAATATTCGATTCACAGTCTCCCTGGTAGTTCCAATCATATTGGCCAATTCCCGGTTAGTGACGCGCAAGGAGAGGAATCTGCCGTCTTCTTTTTGTTCGCCGTACCATTCGCTTAGATGAACAAGGGTTTGTAATATTCGATCACTGGCGTTTTGCAATGTGACATCCTGTAATTTTTGCTGCAATTCAAGGATTTTCTTGCTGAGTACGCGTAACACCGACATTGCAATTTGCGGTTCTTTTATTAAAAGCTGCTCGAATTTATGCACAGGGATGAATGCCAACTGCGCATCGGTAACTGTTTGAGCCGTGCCGGGATATGGCGAATCGTCAAAAAATCCTACATGGGGAAACATGTCGCCTGCTTTTAAGAATGAAACAATCTGTTCCCTGCCCTCTTCGTCCACTTTAGATACCTTCACAGTACCTGTACGGACAAAATACACTGCGGCTTTATCCTCGCCTTCAAAAAAAACAAATTGACCGCGCTCCAATTGTTGCATGTGTACCAATTTTTCCACTTCCGCCAATTGACTATCCGTCAGCGGTCGAAAAATCGGTATGTTCTTCAACCAATCCATGCTCTCACCTCAGTTGTCTATCCCTCAGTTGATCTATATAGTACACATTATCACAACATGGCGAAAAATAATCCTTTGATGCGCACCATTTCTTATATAATACAGACACAAAAAATTCAATTTTGAAGATCTTAGAAGATTTTTGTGATCAATCTATCTCAATCGCCTTTTATAATGTGCTATACTACAGAACAAAAGAATTGTCAGCACTCATGAAAACGCTTACTGAACGACAATTCAGAATATAGATAAACTTAAAGGAGGAGTAAGATGACTACGAACCCAGAAAAATTGGATACCCTTTTAAGTGAGGATCGGGCTTTTGCGCCATCGGAAGAGTTCAAAGCGAAGGCCAACTTCAACGATCCGGGTATCTATGACCGAGCAGCAGCAGACCCGGAAGCCTACTGGGCAGAACAGGCGCAGAATCTCACCTGGTTTGAACCTTTTACAAAAACACTGGAATGGAACCCTCCCCATGCCAAATGGTTTTTAGACGGTAAATTGAATGCCACCTATAACCTCGTCGACCGTCATCGTCTCGGCGAACGAAAAAATAAAGCAGCGATTATTTGGGAAGGCGAACCTGGCGACAGCAAGGTATTTACCTACGATATGCTGGGACGCGAAGTGGACAAAGCCGCCCACATGCTGAAATCCCTCGGTGTCAAAAAAGGCGATCGGATCATGATCTATTTGCCGATGATCCCAGAACTCCCCATTGCCATGATGGCTTGTGCAAAAATCGGAGCGATTCACTCCGTGGTATTTGCAGGATTTTCTTCAGCGTCATTAAAGGACCGGATTCTGGACGCCGATGCGAAACTGCTCATCACAGCAGATGCCGGATGGAGGCGTGGGAATCAAGTTCCTCTTAAAAATAATGCAGATGTCGCCGTAGAAGATACCCCCATTGAAACAGTCCTCGTCGTGGAACGCATTGGAAAAGATTCCGGCGCCACCATGAAAGATGGACGTGACGTATTCTGGCATGAACAGATCAAGAAATCTCCCAGTGACCCATTCCCGGCGGAACCAATGGATGCGGAAGACATTCTGTACATTCTCTATACATCGGGAACGACAGGCAAACCAAAAGGAATTGTGCATACTACTGGAGGCTATCTGGTTGGTGCCAACACTTCCATGCGCAGTGTTTTCGACCTGAAAGACGACGATATTTTCTGGTGTTCCGCAGATATTGGTTGGGTGACAGGTCACACTTATATTGTATACGGGCCACTGTCGGCTGGCGCCACGCTGGTTATGTATGAAGGCGCTCCCGACTTTCCGGATCGCGACAGGTTCTGGGAAATCATCGAAAAATACGGTGTGACCATTTTCTACACCGCGCCAACCTCTATTCGCACCTTCATGAAATGGGGCCCTCAATATGTGGCGCGCCACAATTTAGATACCTTAAGGTTAATGGGTACGGTGGGCGAACCCATTAATCCGGAAGCGTGGATGTGGTATCACGAGCATGTAGGGCACGAACGCTGCCCGATCGTCGATACGTGGTGGCAAACGGAAACCGGAAGTGCGATGATCGCCCCACTACCGGGATTAGTCACCACAAAACCGGGTTCTGCTACCCGGGCCGTACCTGGCGTATCTGTAGACGTAGTAGACGAAAATGGCGAACCCGTACAACCTGGCGCTGGCGGCTATCTTGTTATCACGAAACCATGGCCATCCATGCTTCGTACGATTTGGAGAGATGACGAGCGGTTCCAGAAGACCTATTTCGGCAAATATCCCGGCATTTACATGCCAGGCGATGGTGCCCATCTCGACGAAGATCGCTATATCTGGATCCTGGGCCGTATTGATGACGTGATCAACGTCTCGGGTCACCGCATCGGTACCATGGAAGTGGAGAGCGCGCTAGTTGACCACAAATCCGTGGCTGAAGCGGCTGTTATCGGAAGATCCCACGAAATTAAAGGACAAGCTATCACCGCCTTTGTCACGTTAAAAGAAGGCATTAACGCGAGTGACGATTTGGTAGCAGAACTAAAACAACACGTCGTGGAAAAAATCGGCGCTATGGCGAGGCCGGAAGAAATTCTCTTTACAGCAGAACTGCCAAAGACACGCAGCGCGAAGATCATGCGTCGGTTATTGCGGGATATCGCTGAAGGAAGAGCCATTGGCGATACGACCACACTTGCGGATCCAAGTGTGATTGACGCGTTGAAACAGCAGTATTCGGATAAAGAATAGAGCACCGCGAACGGGTGCAATCCCTAGGTCATAAAAGTCCTGGGGATTGCACTTATTTCTTACCTGTTCTTTCTCGATCATTGCTCTTTCTCACGACTAAAGCGGTTCCAGAATAACCGCAATAATAGAAGCACTGCAAAAACCCCGGTTTCAAACATCAGGGTTTGATTGTTATGGGCAAGCAACATTTTTCTACCCATTACTGTCAATAACAAATCCAGTAGGCGTGTGGGGGCAAGTGTCCTCAGTAAGTCCAAAAATTCATAGACGAGAATCAGCGCAAAAAGATCATCGACAAAAGAATAAAAATCAGTAAAAACAATTTTTGGATTGACGACGAGAATATACCACCTCATCACAAATCCAATGATCCCCAGCATCAGAATCAATAAAATTAGTGTGACGATAGCCCACCGAAAATAAGTAGAAATATGCGAAACAAATTTCAAAAGCCGTTCTTTCAAAACAATACACCCACTTATATTAATCATTTTTATGTTGTATGTATCAATAATATAACCTATTTCTAAATCAATGTCGGGCATTCTGTAGCACCTTTTAATAGATTAGAAGCAACCATTTTGAATAAGTTCAATTGATTCTTTGTGTCTGAAATGTGAACTCGCTATCATTGGATTGACAAGTTAACAGATATTTCGTAGAATTCTAATAAGATATTAAAGCGCTTTCATTCCATTATAAGGGAGGTTGAAAGGATGAGTGATAAACCCGTTGTCATTGCAGATCCCGGTCCGCTGGGACTTGCAGCATTCGGTATTACTACTGTCATCCTAAGTTTAATTAACGCCAATATTCTTCCTGGTGCGACCATGACAACAGTCTTGGAATTAGCACTGGTGTATGGCGGTGCATCGCAGCTTCTGGCAGGTATGTGGGAGTTTCGTAAAGGCAACACATTCGGCGCTACTGCTTTTACGTCATACGGCGCATTTTGGATTTCGTTCTATCTCCTTGTTACCAATATTTCTGCAATGGGTAAAGATGCAGGAACCGGTGTTGGAATTTACCTTTTAATGTGGGGAGTATTTTCCCTTTATATGTTCTTTGGCACTTTCTACGCAAATAAGGCATTGTTCTTCATCTTCCTATTCTTAGTCATCACATTCATTCTGCTTGCCATCGCTAACTTCAGCGGTTCTAGCGCAGTGATTGGTGGTATCTTTGGACTAATTACAGGTATTCTTGCACTTTATACTTCTGCTGCAGGTGTCATCAATGCACAGGCTGGCAAAGTGGTTTGGCCCGTTGGCGCTCCATTCATGAAACAAAATTCATAATTGTCAAGATTAAGTTTATTCAATATCCCAAGTGGGGGATAGGCCAAGTGCCTATCCCCCACTTCATTTGTTATTGAATGGATCCTAGTTGACATGGAATCTTTCCAACTCATCGCTTAACGCTTTGAAGACTCCCGTCAACCTATGAACTGCTTCTGAAATGCTAAGCAGTTGTTCCGTTTGATGCTTGCTCGCTCCGCGAATGCCGTCCACTTGAAGCGCAAATTGTGAAGTGATTTTTAATATCTCACCCACATTGGATAGAATCTCATCTCGAAACTGTTGTGTTTCTTTTACTTGCCAACGCGTCTTATCCATTTGTTCTTTTAAGGTGTCAATGCTGCCCTTTACATTTCCGACTTCACTGTTCAGTTTTCGAAAACTCTCCTGACTGATCCGTATTGAGTTTTCCTGTTTTGTAGCCGTTGCGCTAGTTGAACTCATAAACGCACTTAACTCCTGTACTGCATCCCGGACGCGATTGGTCAACTCATCAGTCTCGTCAGAAAGCTTGCCGATTTCTTCTGCTACCACAGAAAATCCCTTCCCATATTCCCCTGCGCGAGCAGCCTCGATACTTGCGTTTAGCGAGAGCATTCTCGTCTGATTGGAAATTTCGCCGATCTCCATGGCCCAGGCCTTTATTTGATCGACTTGCTGCAGCAGTTGGTTAAAATTCTCGGCAAACTGGTTCATCACGTTCACGGTATCCACCATGTGTTGCTCGATATTGATCATGCTACGACCCGCATCGGTAACGAGACTATCAATGCCGATCAAAAGAGACTGTGAGGAAGTAACTTCCTGATCGATTCTATTCATTTTCCCTGCAATATTTTCGAGTTCCCCAGTAGAATTAGCGAGCAAAACGTTTTGTTTACTGGCACCGGTGCCGATTTCCTCAACACCCGCACCAAGTTCTTCTGCGCCAGCGTAAATTTCATTTAAAGCGGAAGAGGATTCTTCTACCCCCTCATTCACGCTGAGCGCTGCTGAATGAATTCTTTTAATAATAGAAACGATGCCAATGCTGACTTTGTTCAGTTCAAAGTGCAACTGTCCCCATTCATCCCGTGCTTTGGGATGCAATTGACCATTCAATTCTCCACTGGCCATCGTTCGCATAAACTGAATGGTCTGACGATAAAACCTGCGAAACTGGAAACCCTCGTTGATGACGATGGCGCCTGCTACGAGCATCAGACCTGCGCTCCAATAGTTTTTAGTCACTGCGGCATCGATAATTCCCGCCAATTGCAAAACGCCGAAAGGGACTCCCACTTTCAGCTCTCGACTGAGTCCCTTTAAGATCGTACCAGAACGAAGCGCATAAACTTTTTGCCCTTGATAATATACAGGTGTGGAGACATCGACAAGCTGTTCTCCTGTGTTTCTGGGATAAAAAAAGGCTTCTGTCTTCACAACCGCTGCGCACTTCAACCCTACAGGGTCTGTAAAATACACCGCCTCTCTCAGGTGGTTGGTGTGGATTTCACCGTAACCATCTGGTTTGACCAACACAAAATACTCCAGTTCACCAAGGTGATTTTTTAATATAGTGCGAATCTCAGCCTTAGATTCATCAGTCAAGCCATGTCGACGCTCCAGTGCCTGCTCCACTTCACGAGCGGTTAATTCCACTAGCACACTTTGTCGTTTTACTATTTTATTAGGTAATTTTTTCCCTGCCGGCATGTGAAACCCCTTCCGTTGTGATAGCGCTTACTCCAGACCCTTTATGTTAAAATGAGTTTATCTTTTCACTATATCCACACTTATAAGTGAAGCAATAAGGTGATGCTGATGGCAAACTCCTTACATTTGCAGCGACAACGCACTGCCACAAAACAACACATCTATATCAAGCCTTATAAGCACTCTCAGATTTGGCTTGAAACAAAGAGCAATAAATTGTTTGAAGCTAACCTCTCTGGTGACCTTTCACGCCAAAAGAGATATCTCGTCATTCGCACTAATCACCCCATCTCTGAAGAATGGTTTTATTATAAAGGAAATCAGAATTACGCAAAAATACACCTTGGCTTACTCATCGAAAACAAAGGTTCGAAATATACTGAAATCTCATGTTCTGTGGATCGCATGTTCTACAGTTCTTTTATCATCGACGTTTTGCATGACCATAAAATAATAAAAATTTCAAAAAAACACGAATTTGATATTCCTGGCTCCTTTCCTTATTATATAAAACCAAGGGGTTGGCAAAAATGGTATAATTTATTCCAATATTTAAGAAGAATTCTTTATAAAATTATAAATCAAAAAACACATCAATAACACCTTAAATTATTATTTTAATTAGCAATATATTACAACTGTTATTCCTGATCGATATCTGATCTTCCCGTGTCTTACTCCCGTAGAAATGAACTATTGAAAGCGGTTATTTTATATCATGACGAATTTACGACAAAACCCTTACAATATGATCAATTCTTTACGATTGAAAGATTGAAAGGGGGATGCGCCGATGAAGCAAAAAGTCCATCATACTTGGCGGCGCTTTTTAACCTCCATCGAAGATTTGGACGATTCGCTAATGGTGTTTTTCAAGAGCAGACAAAGTCTTTTCGCTGCTTTAATCGGACTGTTGATGCTCATTTGGGGCATTATTATGCAGCAGTATTTCCTTTTGATCGCTGTAGTCCTTGCCGGAGCCATCGGATATTGGCTGGGCTTTACGCCTGCATTTCTGATCGCATTCTTTTTGATAGTCGTCCAAATGCGTTTCAATCTGACCTTCCACCTATCTGAAATACTGATTGAACTTCTTGGAACCACATTCATTGCCTGGCTTGGCAGAGAGCATAGATTGGCTGCCCGCAGAAGACTTCTTTGGGGCGGGGACGAATTTGAAAAACAGGTGGTTTCGTGGACATTCGTCAACGAAGTCAGAAACTCATTGCTGGCGATGAGACTGCTTTTGTTTCAAAAAAATCAAGACACTACCGCCAGTGGCAATCTCAAATTGATAGAAGACGAACTTCTGCGGCTTGAGTCGCTGTTTGGCAAACTCCACGAAAAAGACGCAAGTAAATAGCGCAGCAATGCACACCTTAACAAAAGCGCATTGCTCATATCTCCAGAAAAACACAAGGTTTTTTTGTGATCTTAACTGCAGTCAATGATATTGGCAACGCGATAATTGGAGGATTGGCATGTTAACTTCTCTGTACCATTTATTCCCCCCGACCATACACCCAATGGTTATTCATTTCACGATCGCCATCAATTTTTTGGCAACCTTGATCGGTTTGATCGGATTCTTTATGAAAAGAGATCCATTCTATGAGCGTATGTATATCTGGCTTCTCGTGTTAAGTATATTGGCAACGCTGGCTGCGGGTTTTACAGGCGTCATTTCAGCCTACTATGCACAAGTGCCATCCAGCCTCTCACCAATGTTTGAAACTCATCAACACATGGGCGAACTGACAGGCATCTCACTAGTCATTGCATTTCTTTTCCAATGGTTTTATCGACGCAACAAAAAGCAAGTTGCTACACTCGCGCTCGTTTTTTCCATCATCGCCACCATTCTTGTCAGCATCACTGGACATTTAGGGGGAACGATGGTGTACAGTCACGGATTAGGCGTTCACATCAGTCAAAGTCAATCGAGTGGTACCACCAAAAGTCACGCATAACAATTCTGGTTCAACTATGATTTTCGAGAATACACAGTGACAGTACGGGAGTTAAGCCGATGCTGTCACTTTATTTTGTTGACTTGGGAAGATTCACAGTTAGAAAAACCTGAATGAAAGGGGTTTCAAGACGAGCAAAGAGGAAAAAACGAGGCTTTTATTTAACTCTGCTTCTATCATCACTATTATTTGTCTCTTATCTAATCAATGAGGAATAATAGAGACTGCCAATAACAATGACAATGCGACAATTCCCCAACGCATGAATTTATATGCCTCACGATCAGTCATTTTGCTATTTCCTTTGGTTCCCATCATCAATTCCTCCTCTCGTTTGAAGATATTCTAATCTGCCAACCTTGCTTTTTCCTGAAAAAAGATATTAATATCGTTTGGGATGATACGTATACTGAGCGCCAAGCGCCACGACATAAAGTACAATAAAGAAGATCACAGATCCTACGATGGGGATCAAGTTGATAAATATCCATCCCCAACTTGCGCGAAACCGGTCCAGCATGATCGCGAGCATGACAAGGTAGACGATCAGTAGTGCCGTTGCGATCAACCCGCCGATTACATGAAACACTGAAGCAAGAAGGAGTAACAATGGCCAGATCCACCAAAGCGGCCAGTTTACAATCTTGGCTGTGATAAATGCACTACCATATGGAATGAAGGCCACCCATGACCATGAAATACCTGCTTTTTGCCCCAGACGATAATAAGGATAGATACTGATCACATAGATGACGAATAAGATAATCCAGATCATCGAAGCAATACCCAGAAAAGTGGCAATAAACATCAAAATTCCCCCATGTCATTGGGGCAGTAAACCCGCCTCAACCTTATAGATTCAATGCCAATCTTACCACTTTTCGGTTAAGTACTCCAAACCTCTGGATCAGTAAAGGTCCACGAGTTGGATTTGTGTTACGCTAAGCAAAGTAATCAACCAATTAGCGGGGGAATTACAATGAGTATTGGGTTTGGCGCACTGATTCAAATTGTTTTTTCCGATCGACCGGGGCTCGGGTACGATGTCTTTCAAGTATTTGAAAACTTCAAGGTGGAAAAAGTGGCGATGGAAGTGTCCATCGAAACGGGGATGATCATCAAATTTATCTGTGGTGATGAAACCAGCTATCAGGCGCTCATCGCATCGCTTCGCCAAATAAATGGGGTCGTCGCCGTTAACCCCGCAACCAACATGCCATTTGAAGACAGGGAAAATCAGTTGCGAACGATCCTCGATGTCGTGAGCGAAGGGATCATTGCCGTCACCAAGGAAGGAACGATCACACAAATCAACGAGGCTGCAAAAGCCATTTTGCAAATTGACATAGAAGTGGTAGGCCATCCGATCAACGAGTTGCTAGATGAGCGGATGATTCTTTCGAGCATTCATTCAGGACAAGCCAATCGGCTCTTTGAATCCCGAGCCATGCTCGGAAAACACCCGGGAAGGTATTGGTGCAGCAGCCAGCCAATCATCGACAAATCGGGCACCACCATCGGAGCAGTGATTACCATCAAGGGAGAGGAACAGATCGACGAGATTATGAAAGCAGTCCACGATCGAGTGCATTTGACCACTTTCTCTGACATCATCTATCAGTCTGAAATCATGAGAAAACTATTGGAAACAGCGAAAACAGTTGCACGCAGCCATTCCACTGTGCTCTTGCGAGGGGAGAGTGGTACAGGCAAAGAGCGGTTTGCGCACGCCATCCACATGGCGAGCCCCAGACGATCAAAGCCGTTCGTCGCTGTCAATTGCACAGCACTCCCAGAATCTCTTTTTGAAAGTGAACTTTTTGGATACGAACAGGGGGCCTTTACCGGCGCCATGAAAGAAGGCAAAAAAGGACTTTTTGAGCAAGCCCATACCGGCACGCTATTTCTTGACGAAATTGGGGAGTTGCCTCTACCCATGCAAGCCAGATTGTTGCGAACACTTCAGGAGGGAACGATTCGCAAAGTAGGAGGCAACAAGGAGATTCCGGTGGATGTCAGGATCATTGCAGCGACCCATCGCAACCTCGAACAACTAATGGAAGAGGGGCGATTTCGCGAAGATCTCTATTACCGACTAAACGTCGTGCCGCTGTTTATTCCCCCACTGCGACTTCGGATTGATGATATTCCACTTTTGGCCCAACATTTACTGCGAAAATTAGAGCAAAAATTAGGAAAGACGGGATATTCCATTCATCCACAGGTGTTCTCATCTTTAGCGTCCTATCCTTGGCCGGGAAATGTCCGACAACTTGAAAACACATTGGAACACGTGATCAACGTAGTGCCAGAACACTCTGTATTGATGCTGTCGCACTTCTCGGAATGGCTGTTTGATCAACCATCCTCTTCGCCAGTTCGAGTGAGTAAAGAAGCTCAGCAAATTCATGTCAATATTTCCAAGACAAACGGATGGCCGACGCTAAAAGAAATCGTTGCCAAAACAGAAGCCGCAGTGATTGAAGAAGTGATGCGGGAGTTCCCTTCTTCCCGCAAAGCGGGAAATGTGCTTGGCGTTTCTAATACTACCATCCTGAACAAACTGCACCAGTTACAGTGAGAAGTATTTTTATCAATGATAAATTTTATTGACAAATTTTCATTTCACATTGACTCTGACCCTTCAATGACAAGGGACGTAAATGGCATATAAATTGCTTCTTATATGATATACAACTCATCACCCGGAGGCGATTCATATGACTATTCAGGCAGAGCCATTTCGCATCAAAATGGTTGAACCCATTCGTTTGATTCCTCGCGAAGAACGCGAAACTGCGCTGAAAAAAGCAGGATATAATCCATTTATGTTGAAATCCGAAGACGTTTATATCGACCTTCTGACCGATAGCGGCACTGGAGCGATGAGTGACCGCCAATGGGCCGCCATGATGCTTGGTGATGAAGCCTACGCAGGTAGCCGTTCATTTTACCGGTTAAAAGCGGCTGTGGAAGACATTTTCGGCTATGAATACGTCATCCCCACCCACCAGGGAAGAGGTGCAGAGCAGGTTTTATTTCCCCATCTCATTCACAAAGGTCAATTTGTCCTTGGAAATATGCATTTTGACACCACAATGGCGCACATCGAAATGAATGGCGGTATTCCAGTTAATCTGGTAGTAGAAGAGGCGTTTGACACTTCGCTTGACATCCCGTTCAAAGGAAATTTTGATACCACTCGTCTGCAATCATTTATTGAAGAACATGGCCGGGAACAAATCGCCTTTATCCTCATTACCATCACCTGCAATTCCGCAGGCGGACAACCAGTTTCTCTGCAAAACATGCGCGATGTCAAAAAAATTGCAGATCAATATCGCCTGCCATTACTGCTGGACGCTGCAAGGTTTGCAGAAAATGCTTATTTTATTAAAACTAGGGAGCCGGCGTATCGAGACGCTGTGATCAAAGAGATTGTCCGCGAAATGTTTGCTCTGGCAGATGCCTTTACGATGAGTGCAAAAAAAGACGCCATCGTGAACATTGGCGGAATGATCGGCATTCGAAGGGACAGGGCACTCTTTCAATCTGCCAGCAGTTCCTGCGTTCCATTTGAGGGATTCATTACCTATGGCGGGTTGTCTGGTCGCGACATCGAAGCGCTTGCGGCAGGTCTGTATGATGGCACTCAGTTTGATTACCTGGAGAGCCGGATTGGTCAGGTGAAGTACTTAGGAGAGCGCTTACGGCAAAAAGGGATACCCATTCAGTGGCCAGTGGGAGGGCATGCAGTATTTGTCGACGCTAAAAAATTCCTTCCCCACATACCGGCAGAAGAGTTCCCTGCCCAGGCGCTTTGCAACGAATTGTACCTGGAAGCAGGCATTCGCGCCGTAGAAGTGGGGTCCTTGCTACTCGGACGGGACCCTCAAACAGGGAAACAAAAAACAGCAGATGCAGAATTTATGAGACTCACCATTCCTAGGCGCGTCTATACCAATTTGCACATGGACGTGGTAGTGGAGGCGCTCTCCGCCATCTGGGAACGAAGGGATCAGATTCGAGGATTAGAATTTGTTTATGAACCGCAGGTGTTGCGACATTTCTTGTGCCAACTGCAACCGATAACAGAATAAAGAGGTTAACTATTAAAAACCGGTAACCCTGTTTTTTCCGTATTTTTTTGAATGGTAGAGTGCTTGATCGGCGCGGGTATAAAGATTTTCCAAATTTTCATTTGCCGCTATTTCAGCTACCCCCAAGCTGATGGTCACATGGCCAATAGGGGTGATTTCAATTTGTTCTACCTGTTGCCGGATTTTTTCCGCTGCAATCATGGCTTGATCAAGGTGGGTTTCGGGCAAGAGAATCATGAACTCTTCGCCCCCCCATCTGGCAATGATATCGGTTTTTCTCAACACTCTTTTAATTTTCGAGATGGTCTTCACCAATACGTCGTCTCCGTAATGATGGCCAAATGAGTCGTTGATATGCTTAAAGTTGTCAAAATCAAACATGATAATGCTAAATGGTTGGTTGTAACGCACATGGCGCTCCCACTCATTCATGACGATTTCCTGAAACCGACGTCGATTGTATATTCGCGTCAAGGAATCGATGGATGCGAGGCGATGTAATCTGTGCTCTAGATTTTTTCTGTCCGTAATTTCAAACGCCACTCCAATTCCTGTTCGCTCCCCCTTATAGATCACAGAACTAGAACTAATGTGAACCCAGCTGTAACTCCCGGATTTTTTCATAAACCGTATTTCATATTCCAGCGATTGATGAAACCCTTGAAAACGTGAATGGATAATCCTCCCGACATGAGCGGCGTCACTTGGATGCACCAGGTCGATTGGCCTCATCATCAACAGCTCATCGCGGGAATATCCCGACATTTTGCAAAGCGCATCATTGACATAAGTAAAATAATCCTGGTACATGTAGATACCCGCCATCGTCAATTCGGAAATCGTCCGAAACATTTCTTCGCTTTCCTGCAATTTCGATTCAAATTCTTTTCTCTCCGTAATATCGATAAAGGCACTGATAGCCGCGTTTTCGCCTTCAAATTCGATGGTGGAGATGCGATGGAGAGACTCGTAGGACGTACCATCTTTCCGATATAGCGTCAATATGTATTCTGCAAAATCAAGTTCGCCCTTTGAACGTTTGTATAGTGCTGCCTTCAACATTGATTCTGAATTTTTGTCAATAAAATCAAAAATAGGGTTGCCGATCAATTCGCCTGGAGAAAACCCGGTGACAGGTTCGATAGAAGGCGTAATAAAACGTATGATTCCCTTAAAATCAAAAACCGCAATTCCACCCCGCAAATTCTCTGTTGCAATCTGGAAAAGCTTGTCGCCTTCTCGTAACCTTCTATCCAGGAATTTAATGTCCGTGATGTCCATAAATGCTTCAATAATCACGTAGTTCCCCTGATAAAAGACAGAATTTGCGATGATTTGAACCCACTTGGCTTGTCCTTGCTTAGTGAACAGTTGTATCTCTTCTGTATGCTTGTGATTAGTCTGCGTTAAAATCGGTCCAAAGCGTTTTTTTACCGCTTCACGAACACTGTCCGAGAGGATTTCAAAAGCATCCCCCATGGCCATCAGTTCTTCTCTTGAGTATCCCAAAAGATCGCAAAATGCATCATTCACATATAGGTATCTTTGCTCCAAAATAGCCATTGGAATTGGCGAATGATGTCCGATTAATTCCATCATGTCCGCATTGGGAAGACTCATCTCAGAACCTCCGACCCTAAAAATTGCATATTAATATATTATATCTCAAAATAACCTTTATGACTGTTGATCATTAATAGAAGAAGACCATACCGGTCTCCTTCTATTAATGATACACCTTTGTTATTGATTTTCTGCTGCGGTGAGAATGCCTCTTGATTGCGCGGTAGAAGCCTCGGTTTCGTCATAATCTTCCTGCTCGATAATTACAGGACTGTAGAGAATGGGGATGTTGAGCACCCAAATTTCTTTGTCTGTATTAAGATCCTGATCAGTATCGCTATGTTGATTGTTTTTCTTTACATCCACATCAGTAACATTGGCCGTATTGCCTACGTTAACCACGGGATCCCCTCCTTTTCCCAAATTAAATTGACTGGAAGCTACGCGAAATGCAGATTCCATCAGCCCCAGCACTTCTTCTCTCTTCAGATTACGGTTCTTGCGAGCCACTTTGTTCACTCCTTTCGTGTGGAATTGTTCTATATAATGCGCAATAGTTGCTTAAAGTCAGGGACGAATGCATTGACAGGCCATAAATCCGCTCCCCCCCATCAGGCATTCACCCATTCCATTTCTGTCTATAGACATATTGTGTTAACGAAAAGGAGGTATTCGATATGCATAAGAAGAGTCGTCATTCCGTGCGAAATCATCCCACTATCTTTCAACGAGTGGTGAATACAGACAACACCGTGCATGAATCCACCAACGAAGAGGTTCGCTGGACAGAAGGACAAATTCGATTTGTGCGGGATTCCGCTACCACGCTCAATCAGGAAACAGAGCGGGTCCTTGATACTATTGCCGGTTCACTGAAAGCAAAATTGGCAAGCATCTTATCTTCAGAAGAAAACGCAGACAGAAAACACATCAAAATTGAAGTATACATGCCGATGATGTGCAGTCCATTTTGCATCGAAAACGAGAGCGGGGAAGATCAGGTTATCCACATCAATGCTCCCATACAATTCAGTCCTGTACGAATTACCAACATCGATGACGAACCCGCAGAATAAATGGGCTTCCAATCAAAAACTCTACTGTAAATTTCCTCGTAAATGCGAGGTTTTTTTATTGGATATATGCCATAATTGTCGTTTCTCTTCATTCAATGAACAGAAAAAAGTTATACAATAGGATACATACGTGACAATCTATATTTTTATTTTTATATTAGGGCGTGATCTGTACATGACTGCCACATGGGCCGACGCATTGTTTGAAAACCAAATGGTGGGTGTGATCCAGACCATTAATCGCACGATAGTCAAGGTCAATAAAGTATTCACCAGTTTATTTGATTATGAGGAACAGGATATTATTCATCGAAATACCTCCGTCCTCTATCAGAGTCGCGATGATTATTTGAAATACGGAATGCAAATCTACCAATCGCTATATAAGCCCATCCCTGTGACTATTCCCGAAGTGTTATGGAAGACCCGAAACGGCGAACCAAAGTGGGTCCAACTCATCGGACAGTTTATCGACAAAAATGAGAACAATGTTATCTGGCTTGTCATCGATATTAACCACCGAAAAGAAGTAGAACACCAACTAGAATCAGCGCTAGCAGAACATCACGCTATCTTAAATAACGCAATTGCTGGCATCGTATACATAAAAGACCGTAAAATTCTTGAATTCAATCAAACGTTTGCAGAGATATTCGGCTATGAGAGAGAAGAATTATTGCACCAGGATGTGCGCCTCCTTTTTGTCAACGACAGCGAGTATGATCTAGTGGGAAAAAAAGCTTATTCCATGATCGACGAACAGGGTAGCTACGCCAGTGAACAGCGCTTCCAAAAAAAAGACGGCACCGTTTTCTGGGTTTTTTATGGTGCAAAGGCCATTATTCCCAACCAATCTGCTGACGGAACTATTTGGGTGGTCAATGATATCTCAGAACAAAAGAACGCGGAGGCGCTTCTCATTGCAGAGCGCAATAAAGCAAATGTCACCCTGTCATCCATCGGAGATGCGGTGATCACCACTGATACCTTCGGCATCGTTGAATATATGAACCCCGTAGCGGCTGACATGGTGGGATTGACGCTAGAACAGGCTATCGGCAAACCTCTTTTTGAGGTATTCCGAATCGTCAACGAAAAAACAAACGTTCCTGTCGCGAGTCCAGTCGATCGCGTTTTGCGGGAAGGGGTAGTCGTGGGACTAGCCAATCACACACTGCTTCTTTCCCATGACGGGAATGCCTATGCGATCGAGGATTCTGCAGCGCCAATTGTCGATCATGACCAGCACATTATCGGTTGTGTGCTGGTTTTTCATGATGTCACCGAAACAAGACACTGGAATGACCAGATGGAATGGCAAGCCAATCACGATGTCCTCACTGGTCTCTCCAACCGCACAAGATATATTGAACACCTGAAACATGCGATGAAAAGCGCAGAAACAGATGGCTATAAGCTGGTCATTGCATTACTTGACCTCGATAATTTCAAGATTATCAATGACCATTACGGGCACGCGCTCGGTGATCAGCTGTTGATACAAGCCGCCAATCGTTTGCGATCCGCCGTATCGGCAAATGAATTAGCAGCCCGTCTTGGAGGAGACGAATTCGCCCTTTTACTGGATCATATTGATTCATTTCAAGAAGCCACCTTGCGCTTAGAACTAATCAAACAACAATTACTTGAACCCTTCTGGATTCAAGGCATCTCACTCACTGTCAATGCGAGCATCGGAACCACTCTTTTCCCTGATGATTCTGGTGACTCCGACACACTCCTTCGCCACGTGGACCAGGCCATGTACACTGCCAAACAACTGGGGAGAAACCGAATTTACGCATACGACCTTCAGCAGGAAGAAGCGAGAAACCTTCGCTATCAGCAGTTGTTTCGCCTGCGCAGCGCACTGGAAAATGAAGAGTTCACGTTATATTATCAGCCAAAAGTCAACCTCCTGAAAAAAGAACTGGTTGGCCTTGAAGCCTTGATTCGCTGGAAGCATCCGGAAAAGGGCTTGGTGATGCCGGGAGACTTTTTGCCTGTCATTGCGGATGACCCCTTTATGCTGGACTTGGGCCGCTGGGTGATGGATAGTGCGCTCAAACAAATTTCGCTTTGGAATCGACAACAACTGACGACCATAGTCAGTATTAACATTCCTGCTCAGCAGTTGTTGCACGACGACTTTATCTGCGATGTGGAGTCGATGCTATCCAAATACCCGATGGTTGCACCACATCAATTGGAAATGGAGATCTTAGAGACGGACGCCTTAAAAGATGTAGACAAGGTACAAGCCGTGATTTTGCATTTGCAAAAGAAAGGCATTCGTTTCTCCCTTGACGATTTTGGCACTGGCTACTCCTCACTCGCATATATGAAGCACCTGCCTGTAGACATTTTAAAGATTGACCGTTCCTTTATTGTGGACATGTTAGAAGATGAACAGGAATTAGCGATTGTCCGAGGCATCATCGGGATGGCCAAAGTCTTTCGCAAGGATTTGATTGCAGAAGGCATAGAAAATAATTCTCAGAGCACCGCGCTAATCGAACTTGGTTGTGAAAATGGCCAGGGATTCTGGATTAGCAGACCAATGCCTGCAGATAAGATACAAGAATGGGTCACAAATTTTCAATCGTCTCTCAGAGCCTAAGAGGATTAAATCGACTGAGGATTGACAAAAATAACTAAATACATGTCGTGCCTTTTGGAGGAAGCAACCATGCGGAGCGATTCCCGTCCCAAATGGAGCAAGTCAGTTAGCATCTTATGGACGATAGGCATTCTAATTATCGGCATTTTACTAGTGGTGGCTTTTTTTTATCTGGACAAAAACAACCGCATATCTTTAGCTATTCAGTCCTGGGGCGCGTGGGGGATCATATTGTCCGTCTTCCTCATGGCATTATTTTGTGTGATTCCGGTGCCCTCTGAATTCCTCATGATCATGAACATGAAAATCTTTGGCGTGTGGTGGGGAATTTTTTACACGTGGGTTGGCGCGATGATAGGAGCGGTCGCCGTCTTTTTTATAGCAAGGTCCATTGGCTCAAGGATCCTTCAGGCCTTTATAACGGAAAAACGCCTGCAGCAAGTCAACAAATGGATCAAAAGCCGAGGGCCTATCGGCCTCTTGATCGTGCGGCTCGTCCCCTTACCTTTTATCGTAGTCAACTATTCTGCAGGCGTCATGGAATCGGTAAGTACCTGGGAATACGTGTGGACAACGGGACTAGGCCTTCTTCCCTATGACCTTGGTGCTGCACTGGTCTATTTGGGGCTATCCACCAAGTACATCTGGTGGCTCGCTATTGGCGGACTGGCTGTCGTAGGAATCTGGGTGGGAGGATACCTTTTCAGCCGATCCGCCAATAAACTGAACCGCGTTGCGCAATGAATCACATCTGTATTTTTACTTTGTAAACAGCATTACCCCGGTTTCCGCTGGCAGATTCAGGGCAATCGACCCGTTTTTAACCACATACCCATGATTCCCGTTCAGCGCATCGTATACTCTAGTCCCGTTGCGCAGAATAGAAGACACGTTTATGGTTAGCGATGCTTTAGCGCCGTTATTGATCGCGACTATCGCCGTTGCATTTGCGGCCTTAGCACCAAGCGCATCTTTCCCGTTTCTGATGGTTCGCGCAAAGACAATGGTGTTACCTTGTGCGTACAGTTGTTGATAATTCCCGCTCTGCAGTACGGGATGGGAATTGCGGATCTGCCCGAGTTTGATAAAGTAATTGATGAGCGATTGATTCACGTTGCCCCATGGGTACGTTCCGCGGTCAAGAGGATCTTTATAGCCAATCATCCCCGCTTCGTCCCCGTAGTAAATCATGGGAACGCCGACAAAACCGTATTGAAAGTCTGCCACTAGTTTGAATTTCTGTATTCCTGCCGCCTTTTGCGCCGCTGTTGGCTGCCAGAATGCCTGTTGATTGGCGGAAGTGCTTGAGGCGTCAGGCGCCCCTTCAAGAATCGTTAAAATTCGTTCCGTATCATGTGAATCCAAGAGATTCATTTCCGCATACATTGCCGGTTTCGGATACTCCTCCAGCATCTGCATCAGCGTGGAGCCAAACTGGCTGGCGTTCATGGAGTAATTCTGAACGTTCCCATCGTTATAGGAACCCCTGAAAAACGAAATGACATCGTTGCGGAACGGGTAGTTCATCGTCGAGTCCCATGTGGTGCCAGTTAGCCAGTCAACGCCATTGTCATTCGTTGGATCATTCCAGTCTTCACCGATGATCGCCGCATTGGGGTTGACTTGCTTGACCGCATGGCGAAATGCCGTCCACCAGGCGACTGAGTAATTATTATTGTTCGCAGAATCAAGCCGCCACCCTGAGGCGCCAAGCGATAACCAATACCGCGCGACCGAGTTGGTGGCAGGATTCGTGGGATTTTTGGGATCCCATTTCCCGTAGACAAATTGTTGCCACGCTTTCCCTGCCGTATTGGTTTGAGGAAGGGTATCGATCCCGCTCCATCCCAAATACCCGGTGGGAGTCCACTGATAAAATGAGTAATATGGAGATTTGACCTTACCGCCTGACGTAAATTGCTGATAAGCACCTACTGTATTGTAATTGCCAAAGCGGTTAAAGTAGAGACTGTCACTGCCCGTATCTTCAAACACGCCATCCAGTATTACATGCATTCCTAATTTTTTGGAGGCGGAAATGAGATTTTTATAAGTTTGGAGCGTGCCAAAACCGGGATCAATTTGATAAAAATTTCCTGTATCATACTTGTGATTGGATTCCGCCTGAAAAATAGGCGTCATATACAGCGTGTTTACGCCAAGTTGATGTAAATATTGAAGTTTATCGATGATGCCCTGCAAATCTCCGCCAAAAAAGTCGGTGCTCCAGGTACCGTTTCCGAGTGCGGCGAGTTCTTTTTTGTAATTGGGGCTTTTAGGATTGGGGACGATGTTGGGATCATAAGGAATACTATTCCAATTTTTATGAAACTGTACAGGAACGAGCCCTTCACTGCCATTTGGCAACGTACCGATTGCTTTTTGGGTTAAAGGATTCTCATCATTGGCTTTATTGCCGTTAAAAAACCGGTCCGGGAATATTTCATAGATAAGTCCATGCACCAACCAATTCGGTGTAGTAAATGTATTGGCATATACCGTGATGTGATATGGAATAATCATATCCGAAGAAGCAGCTGCCGTACCCACTCCTCCGTACCCGTTGCCATTATCGCCATAATACGCCACTTGTCTACCAGCTCGCGCATAAAAGTTATAGGACAGGATACCAGGTACCATCAGGTACTTCGCAGGGATGGTACCTTCCCACAAAGAAGACGTTTTGGCTTTTGAAACGCCAACCAATTGATCGAAGCGACTGCCAGTAACGCGATGCATGACAACTTGAGCAGAATGTTGAATGTTATTGTTCACATTTTGAAGTTGAATGGTGGCCGAAGTCATATCTGCAGGCCCGAGCAAACGCAAGGTAACGGGCGAATCCGTCGGGTCTGCTCCAAATGGAGTGCGATAGAGCGTTTCATAGGAATTATGATATAGCGATGAAACAAGTGCTGAGGATGTTGCCGAGACAGGCTTTGCGGACTGGGCAGCGCGAGCCAATGGGCCGGGAAGCGTGGATTGACTGATCGTCAATGCGCCTGCTGCTAGTATGATCGTCGAAACCACTGCGGATCGTCGAAGCGGGTGCTTATCCAACAATCTCTCACTCCTTCTGTGAAACAATTCATGAAAACGTTTGCGCTATCAGTATAACGGATTTTTCGCGCAATAGGTAGAAGCAAATTAGATCGATTATAATACAATAAAATCCCTCGAAGGAAAGGAGCTTTTTGATGACTGATGACGTAGCAAAGAGTCTGGCTGACTCCACCACCCTGCATAACGGAGTTAACATGCCCTGGTTGGGACTGGGGGTGTACAAAGCTGCGGCTGGTAGGGAAGTGGAACAGGCAGTTCTCTCTGCGCTCCACCATGGTTATCGCAGCATCGACACGGCAAAATTGTACGCGAACGAGGAAAGCGTAGGCAAAGCACTACAAGAATCTGGCGTACCACGCGAAGAAATTTTTGTCACCACGAAAGTATGGAATTCAGAACAGGGCTATGCATCGACACTTCAAGCTTTTGAGGAAAGCAGGGCCAAACTGGATCTCGAATACCTCGATCTCTACCTGATACACTGGCCGGTAAAAGGGAAGTACAAGGACACGTGGCGTGCGCTTGAAAAACTTTATCATGACGGCAAAGTGCGTGCGATCGGCGTCAGCAACTTTCAAGTTCACCATCTAGAGGATCTGATGCAGACTGCCGAAATCATGCCGATGGTCAACCAGGTAGAGTTCCACCCCCGCCTGACTCAAGTACAATTACGCGACTATTGCACGCAAAAGGGCATTCAGTTGGAAGCCTGGAGCCCACTCATGCGCGGAAAGGAACTACTTGACCACCCCACAGTACTAGGTATTGCCAATCACCACCAAAAAACCTCGGCTCAGGTCCTCATCCGCTGGGATTTGCAACACCATGTGGTGACGATCCCCAAATCCGTCCATGACCATCGCATCAAAGAGAATGCGGAGATTTTCGACTTCACCCTGACTAATGGGGAAATGGCCCAATTAGACCAGTTGAACACCGATCAGCGTGTCGGTCCGGACCCGGATAACTTTAACTTTTAAATCGAAACCCGCCGAAGAACTCCTGCTAAAATGTGGAATTCTTCGGTGATTTTTTATGCGTGTTCCAATTTCAACCTTGATCCTCTCCCCGCTGGCTCTGCAGGCTCCACGATTAGTCGTCTTTGCAAACGTTGGCGCAGTTCTGGAACATGGCTGATTACGCCAATTGCCATGTTGTCCAGATGCAGTTTCTCGAGTTCAGTCACCACGACGTCAAGAAGTTCCTGATCGAGCGTGCCAAACCCTTCATCCAAGAAGAAAAACTCTAGCGGATATTTGCCGCGCAATTGGATGTGTGATGAAAGGGACAGCGCAAGTGCGAGTGAGGTGAGAAACGTTTCGCCACCGGAAAGCGTAGTTACTGGCCTGATGACGCCGCCATTATGATGATCTCTCATTACAAATTCTCCATCCGCCATCAATTCCAAACTGTACCTTCCGCGCGTCAGTGTTGAAAGTCTGACAGATGCCTGCCTCGCCACACTGACCATCTGCTCTCTCGCCATAAATTCCACAAACGTATTGCCCCGCAACAGGTCTTTTAGCAGTTGCATATGGTTTACCTTGGTTTCAAGCTTGACCCTCTCCTTGTCGAGATCCAACCAGCGCGAATGCTTGACGCGGATATCGTCCAATCGCAGTTCGGCCTGCGCACGATTGGTAAGCGCTTCCTGATGCCTTACTTCTGCCATTTCCATTGATGCCTGAATGGATTCCCACAGACCCTGATCAACAGACCTTCCACCTAACTGTTGCATCAACTCATTTTGCACTGCTTGAATTTTAAGACCTTCCTCGTCAAATTGCCGCACTTTTAATGCAAAATCAGCTTGCTCTTCGGGGCGAAGCATGGCGTCCTGCGCCTCTTCCACTGTCGCAAATCGCTCTTCGTTCAATGAAAGAATGAGCTTATGTCTTGCTTCCTTTATCGCGCTTTGCCCTGCAACCCATTCTGTTTCTGAAATCAACCGCTCTTGCATGGCACTCGCAAATTCGTCATTCGCTTTTTTTTCTGCATCGATGCACTGATCAAGTTGTTTTTGCAGCGAATCGAGCCCGCGGTTCACAGTATCTTGCATCTCTGCGGCAGTTCGATCGCCAACCAATTGCTGCAACCGCCGCTTGTTATCTTCCTGCTCCCGCTCGAGAAGTACCATTCTTGATGTGCGTTCTTCCTCCTCGCGAGTTGCCAGATGAACCGCTTGATCCGCTTCTGTCACTTCTATCTGTATATTTCCAAGTTCCGTTCGTAACCTGATCAACTGCTCGCGCTCGGCAGACGCCAAACGGTCAAACTCCAGCCACTGCTCCGCCTTCGCCTCTATCATCTGAATTCCTGTGTCCATCTCCAGTGCATCTAACAACCCAAAATGATGGATTTGCGTTTGCCATTCCGCTTGCTTTGCATCCAGACTGCCCTCGAGAAGATTCAAGGATTTTGTTTGTTTGTCCTGTTCTTGCCGGGATACTGCGAGCCTTGACTGAATCACTGTGATGTCTTTCTCGGTCTTTTGCAGTGACTCCTCCGATTCGCGCAGCCTTTGCGAAAGTTTCTCTTGATCCTGTTCCCAGTTCTGTTTTAAGGTACGGATCTCTGCCATATGGGCTTCAAAATTGCGAATTGCGAGATCCCATTGTTGATGGTTCCAATCCATAAGAGCGGAGCCACTCTCCGGCTGTTGTTCCCATATATGCAATATGCGGGTCGTGTATAATTCGATTTCCTGATGACGACGGATCAGTTCATCCTGACTTTGCTGGATCGCCACTTCTACTTTTGCTAGTTCCGCCTTGTATGTTTCCACTAGTTCGTATACTGCGTCAAGAGAATCATCAGCCTCATTTCCCGGCACGTTATCGAAAGTTCTCGACCACAATCGATGGGGATGATGAGTAGCGCCGCAAACCGGGCAGGGGTCTCCTTCCTGCAATTGGCTAGAAACTTTTTGCAAAAATTTTTGCTCCACTGAATCAAGGCGCTTTTTTGTCTCTGCATAAATCTGTTCAAGATCGGATTTGCTAGAAAGAAATGCCATTATCTTTTCATCTGCTATTGCCGCCGAATATTCTGCTTCTCCAAGCGTCGTCACTAGTGGTTTCAATGATGCCAGCCATGTTTCGAGCGTCGAAAGCGCAACCGTACTTTCAGGGTTTTGTAGCAAACGCTGATTCAAATTTTGTTGCAGATCTACCTTCATCCTTTGAATGGCATCAAAGTCTTTCTTTAGCTGCGCTAATTTATTTTCATCCTCATCAATTTGCTTCTCACGATCTTTCCATTCTTGAAAAAGTAATTCATACGCCTTTTTATCCTGTTGCCACTGAGAAGCGATCAATTGTAAGTGTTGAGTTTGCTGACGCATAAGAGGAGGAACAAGGTGGGTATCAAGCATCCGCTCTGTTTCTGCCACTTCGGCACTGATGCGTTCCGCTGTTTGTGAGAGTTGCGATTTCCTACTTTCAGCATCTTTACGGTGCAAGACGGCTTCGCGATGTTCTTTGCCCACACTCGCGACTTCTACTTCACGCTCTCGTATCTCTTCTTCAAGTAAAAAAGCCTCGTTCAATTGTCCCAATTGCGTGTGTAGCAGAGGCTCCTGCCGATCCTTTTCGAACTTTGATTGTTTTAAGGCTTCTAGTGCAACATCGAGCATTTTGCGTGCGCGAATTTCACTTTCAAGCGCGCGCTTGTGCTTTACTTCTAATTGTTCTGCCTGTAACGCCACTTCCCGCTCTGTTTCCATCAATGGCTTTATCCGTTCTGCTCTTGCTCCAATTTCCAACCGTTTTCGCAGACGGTCTGTCTCCTCCGTCCGCATCTCATGAACCGCCTTGGTCTGATTGGCTTTGACCAATTGTACCTGAAGCGCATACACCTCTCTGGCCTCTTCATATTGTCCTTTCACCGTATTCAGCGTATGGACCGCCACGTCCAACACTTCATTAAACGAAATAAGGGCTGACTCGGCTTGTCTCACCGCTTCTACAGAAGCGTCCCCTAATTCATTTTGGGCCGCGACCACCTGATTTTTATCACCAGTTCGCCGCTTATGATAGTCGTTAATCCTGCCTAATAGCGCCTGACCATACTGTTCTAGGCCAAACAATCGTTCCGCCATCTGATTGCGATTGGCGCCGGTTAACTGCAGGAATTCAGCGAATCTACCTTGTGGCAACACTACTGCGCGCGTAAAGTCCTCTTGCTCAAGTCCTATCAAATTGCGGATCATATGGTTGACGCCTTGATTCCCTTCCGCAAGAACGGTCATGCCAAAGCCTGTATCAGCAGAATCTTCCAGTTCAATCAATCGGCTAGAATGATGGGCGACAGCAAAACCTGTCGAACGCTTGAACACCCGGTCCACCTGATACCGTTTTCGCGCATCCGTCCGGCCCAATTCAAATTCAAAACTGACTGCTACCTGTTTCTCCGCGTGATTGAGAATGCCTTGCTTTCTGGATGCTCTTCCTACTTCTCCATAGAGAGCCAGGGTAATCGCATCTAAAATGGTGGATTTGCCGCTCCCTGTAGGGCCAAAGATGCCAAACATCCCGATATCGGTAAGCTTTTTAAAATCAATTTCCTGTCGTTCCCGAAAGCTGTGCAATCCCGCAATGGTCAAGCGGATCGGCTTCATTTATCCATCTCCAGTTTTTCACTTTGATCGGATACTGCCTTTTCCATATCATCATCAAGATTCGTCGCCATTTCCAAAAACAACTCGACGAGTTCATCCTCAGGAACGACGCCGAGTCGCTCTTCAAAAAAGCGCACAAACAGATCTGCCACTGAAAACGTGGAGTAATCTTCCGTCTCCCGGTCCACACCCACCTCTGATGTTTCTGGCATCATGGGGCGTATGTGAATGAACCCCTCATGCATATTTCGCAATCGTTGGATTTCATCCAACTGCAATCCGGTTTTCACGTGCACGGAAAGGTCAATCCAGGCATTCTCATCCTTTCCCTCCTGCACCCACTGCCAAACCTGCTCGATTCCTTCAGTCGCATTCCATTTGACTAGCGGCTTGCCACAGGTGAGCAACACTTCTTTCCACGTTGCAGGAACACCCGGTTTTGCGTCGATCACCACCACAGATTTTTTTTGACCCGCTTCAGAAAAGCTATAGGCAAGTGGTGATCCCGCATAGCGAATTGGAACCTCCGCTCCGTGTACCGCCTGCGGCCGATGCAGGTGACCGAGAGCTACATAATGGGCGTTTTTAGGGAAAACACTTTTATCTACCGCATAGGCGCCCCCAATTTGAATCTGCACTTCTGATTCCGACTCGACGCCACCCCCGACATAAAGATGACTCATCACCACGTTGACAGTATCAGTCCGGAAATGAGTGGCCAACTGTTCAAAGAGTTCTGCTATTCTGGCTTGATAGCGGGATTGAAATTCATCGTCTTGTAAAGTTTCTGACATGACTTCGTTTAACCTAGCCTCTGACGGATACGGAACTGCTGCGATCACCACATGCTCTTCACATCCTGGAACGGAAAGTTCCAACCACCCGGTTCCGCCATCTAGCCGTTCAATGCGTCCCTCTCCGATGTGAAGGGGATAGATTGTGTCTTTTGGAAAACCCAGGAGCGTAATGCCAAGCTGATCTGCCACTTTTTGCGCTGCTTTGATCCGCTCCGGTTGATCATGATTGCCAGCGATCACCACTACGCCTCTTGTTCCTCCTGCTGCAAGCGTCGATAGCGCTGAAAAGAACAGTTCCTCCGCTTGGGCGCTTGGATTGACGGTTTGAAACACATCGCCTGCAACGAGTACCACATCGATTTTTTCCTCATCGCAGATCTCTGCAAGTTCTTCTACAAACTGCCTTTGTTCGCTGAACCGCTCACGACCCTCCAGCGTCTTGCCAAAGTGCCAGTCCGCCGTATGAAGTATGCGAATGGCCATCCCCTTCTTTCGATCAATAGATCACGACTTCGCAATTCCTGAACTTTTTTCTTCCCAAAGTGATCTCGCCAAGCGCCTGATGACTTTTCCTGTTGCGCCCATCGGCAGCCCCGGGACCACCTCAATAAGATGGGGGCGTTTATAATCTGCCAGGTGCTCACGACAAAGTGCTTCCAGTTCTTCAACAGCCACTTCTTTCTCTTCCCGTTCGGTGACCATCGCGACAATGCGCTCGCCTCTACGAGGGTCCGGGATACCAAAAGCCACCGCAAGCGCTACTCCCTGATGACGCAAAAGCACGTCCTCGACCTCCATGGGATAGACGTTCTCCCCTGAAACGATGATCAGATCCTGTTTGCGATCGACCAGATACAAAAGCCCATCGTTGCTGATATAACCCATATCACCCACCGTTAAAAACCGGTCAGGGGTGAAGTTTTTCATCGTTGCCTCCGAATTTCTCCAGTATTCGGTCATCAGGGTTTGACCGCGCACATAAATTTCTCCCACTGTTCCATCTGGTACTTCTTTATGATGGTCGTCCAAAATTTTCATATCAAGTCCAATCGCAGGGTACCCCACAGACCCAACCGGACCATCTGCGGTGTGGCGCAAAATAGTAGCGGCTCCAAGCTCGGTAGACCCGTAAATATCATACAGCCGTGCCTTCGGAAACCCCTTCATCAGGCGATCGCGAAGGGTACTGTCAAGCGGAGCTGAAGAAGTCATCACGACTTCCAAACCGTCTGCCTGCACTTTTCCCGATTCCACAGCATCGGCGATAAACGTAAGAATACTCGGCACAAACATACCGTAATTCACCTTGTGCAAATTGATCTGTTCGATCACTAACCGGGGATGAAACGCGCGATGCGGATAGATCACACAAGTGGCACCAATGGCTACGGATAACGTGACAAACCACATCGAATTGACGTGGAACATCGGCAGGATTGCAAAACCGACTTGATCGGAGGTGACGCCAAGTTCGCTGACCAGCATCAGCGCTATCATTAGATTGCTAAGGTGATTGCGCACTGCTCCTTTTGGCTTGCCTGTGGTACCGGAGGTATAGACAATGACCCAAGGGTCTGTCTCCTGCACCTGGTAAAAATCAGGCTCAATCACTTTTGCCTTAGCCACTTTCTCTGCCCAAGATCCTTCCTCTCCGGTATACAACACCTTTAATTGTGGAGGAACCTGCTGAAGCGCAGGCTGCAATTCCGGGTCCGCGACAATCAGTGAAACGGCCGCATCACGAATGGCGTATTCGATTTCCGAAGGTGTCCAGCGCAAATTGAGTGGAACCCCGATCACTCCCGCTTTTGCCACGCCAAAATACAATTCCGCCATTTCAAGCCCGTTTGGAAGGAGAAGCGCTACCCGATCGCCTGGTTTGATGCCAAGATCATGTATCGTCCAGGCAATTTGATTCGCTCGTTCATTCAGTTCCATGTACGTAAATGACTGTTCGCCAAAAATCAAGGCTTTCTTATGCGCATTTCGTTTTGCGGCACCAAGCAGTGCCGAACCTACTGTCAACATGATTTTCGCCTCACCATCAGAATTAACAAACTCGATATTTTGGTTCTTTGCCTGTAAGCGCAAGAATAAGGTTGTCAACCGCCAGATTCGCCATCGCCATCCGGGTGTCGACCGTGGCACTGCCGATATGGGGAAGTGCCAATACATTCGGCAGGTGAACTAACGGATGACTTGCCCGCACGGGCTCACGGTCAAAAACGTCGAGACCCGCCGCCCATATCTGATTATTTTTTAACGCAGTATAAAGCGCCACCTCGTCGACCACAGGCCCCCGCGCGGTATTGATCAACACTGCGGTTGGTTTCATCTGCGAAAGTTCACGTTCGCTAATCAGGTGATAGGTATCTGCTGTAAGCGGTGTCAACACGCATACAAAATCAGATTCCCGCAAAAGCGATTCGAGATCCCTATATTCCACTCCGAGACTCTGTTCTTCAGCCATCCTTCGATGTCGATTGTAATAGAGCACCTTCATTCCAAAACCAAATGCCCGTCTCGCAACTGCTTGTCCAATTCGCCCGAGACCGATAATGCCCAGGGTTTTGTGGTGCACATCGAGCCCTGCAAGCAAAAATGGGCTCCAACTCTTCCACTCATCATTTTTCAGGAAAATTGCCGATTCCTCCAACCGGCGCGAAGTGGCAAGCAGGAGCGCAACCGTCAGATCAGCAGTCGTTTCTGTGAGCACATCCGGTGTATTGCAGACTATTACGTTTCGTTTCTTTGCCTCTTCTACCTGAATGTTATCGTAGCCGACTGCCATATTGGACACCGCGCGAAGGCGAGGGGCCGCATCCAATAATTCGCTATCAATACGATCAGTCACCATGCTTAACAGTCCATCAGCAGTTTTGATTTCTTGCAAAAGCAACTCTCTTGGCACAGGAACATCCTCATGATCCCACCATTTGCAGTCAAACACTTCCTGTAACCTTGAAGTGACCTCCTTCGGCAGACGCCTGGTGATATAAATTTTCCCACGCGTACTTTCCAACGAAATACCCCTCTCAAGAAAAACAAAGAAAATCAATGAAAATCATCAATCCAAGGGTTAATAAAGCCAAAATGTTCATTATATTGAACATTATACGCTGATATTCCTCTTGAATTGTTCTATAAAACGAATATAATGAAGTTTGTAGCGTTCGTTAATAAGAACAAGGGTCGTGTCACAACGAGCCAGGTCAAACTTATTCGGTAAAGGAGACGGATCGATGCGCACCACCCTGAAAATATCTGGCCAACTCATATTTTACCTTCTTCTCGCGCTTTTCGTCATCTTGATTTTCTTTGGTGTCGCGTCTCGATTTACTGGCGGCAATCCTGAGCTTTTCGGCCAAAGGATGCTCGTCGTGTTGTCAGGTTCAATGGAACCGAAAATTCACACCGGTTCCGTGATTTTTGACAATCCCAACGTTCAGATTTCCAGTCTGAAGGTGGGAGATATCATCACGTTCAAACCGCCTACTGACCCGAACATCCTGATCACCCACCGCATCTACCGGATCGTCAAACAAAACGGGCAGGAAGGCTTCATGACAAAAGGCGATGCCAATGCGGTCCAGGACGGTTGGATTGTCCCAGTCAACAATGTGATCGCTACCTACGATCATGTGACTATCCCTTACCTCGGGTATTACCTTGAGTTCATTAGAACCAAGATGGGCCTCGCAATGGTTCTCATTGTACCTGGAGCATTTCTTATCATTTCCCAGATCATCAGTCTGAGAAAAACGCTTCGAAAAGATTCTTCTGACAAGAAAAAAACTGTCGAGATCAAGCCCGAAGCCTGAACCACTTCCTGACTGATGACGAATCGCAACACCTTACAACGGTTGAAAACTTCCTGCGGGTACATAGCATGAACATTCATGGCATTTCCCGCAGGAAGCTTCAAACAACGCCCCGGCAGGGGTTCTATCTAAAGGGAGGTATTTTTTATAATGGGACTCACAAGTAAAGTAGCACTGACCATGGCGGCATCTGCCGTAGGCGCACTCATGATTGCTGGCGGATCCTTCGCCATGTTCACCGCATCAGCAGGCCCGAATCAACAAACTTTTGCCGCAGGCACAGTCAAAATTGCCGAAACCAATGGTCTCTGCTGGACAGGACAGACAGCTTTTAGCAACCTTGAACCTGGCGATTCAGGTCAGGGCACAGTCACCTTCCAAAACACCGGGTCCCTAGATGAATGGGTGAGCTTAGAAAGCTTATTAAAAGGTGGGGCTCCCGATATTTTTGGAACATTTGCAAATGACAACAATCCACTTGGCATCACTTACACCGTTCAACTGCTTGATGCAAAAGGGCAACCAATCTCCGGCACTCAATTTGCTGGAAATTATCAGACCAATAAAATGCCTGTGAACTACTTTGCCACCGGTTCATCTTCCACAGGATCCTTAGCGGAAGGCCCTGTTCAAACCAATACCTTCTATTTACCAGCAGGCGATTCAGCAAAAGTGACATATAACTGGAACTTCCCACTAGCAGCAGGTAATGATTACCAGACGGCTTCCGGTACAATGACCATCAATGCTGATGCCATCCAGGCTTCGAACAATATCAACAGTGATGGCAGTGGTCCCAACACCGCCCCAACCGTATCTTTAACTTCCAGCAACGCTGGTTCCTCCGGTTCCTCCAGTAGCTCTAGTTCACACAGCTAAGGAATGAACGAAACCAGCATGATTTTCTGCCACATCGTTTGTTAGAGAAAGAGGGGGCGGCTCATGCTGCCCCTTTTTCTTAAACAGGCAGAGTAGGCAAGGGGGGATAAAGAGACATGAATCTGGTTTCAAATATAGCAAAACTTGCACTGATCAGTTCGATTGGCGCCCTCTTCGTAGGTGGCACCACCTACGCCTTATTTACGTCTATTACACCGCCGGCGACTCATGCATTTGCTGCTGGAACTGTGAAAATAGATAAACCATTCGGGTTCTATTGGTGCGGAGAAACTCACTTTAAGAACCTGGAACCGGGGGATCATGGTTCCGGAAGTGTTTATTTCAAAAACACCGGCAGTCTCGATGAGTGGGTCCGTCTCAACACTGCAATACAAGGCGGCACTAAGGACATATTCTCGCATTTCCCCAATGACAATCATCCGCTTAGAATTAGTTACATGGTTCTGTTGTTTAATCAACACGGTATTCCAATTTATCGCAAAAAGGCCCACGGAGACTTCCAAACCGACTTCAAGCCTGTCATGTATTTTGTAAACGGTTGCGGTTGTTCCAGATTAACGGAAAGCCGGAGCCCACAATCGAACGTCTTCTTTTTACCTTCAAATGACGTTGCTGTGGTCATCGTTAATTGGAACTTTCCGTTAGCTGCAGCCAACGACTATCAGGGGGCAAGCGGTACGCTGTCGCTCATCGCGAACGCGATTCAGGCATCCAACAACATCGTTTTTAAGGGTGGGACAGGTATCTCCCCACAAGTATTTCCTTCAAAAAGCCTCAGTACAGGCTGATTCATTGGAGCATTACGCTAAAAAAGGTTGCCTAGGCAGATTTGCTGACCAGGCAACCTTTTTTAGTATGCAGATGGGGGCTTAAAAAGAGGCGTTTGGATGCTTATCACTTGCCAGATCCTTGCACCATATGAAGAGTGATTGGTCCCAGTGTTGCTGTCGCAAAATTCCCAGTTGACCCATAGACTTGCCCGTATACACTGCTTGTTACTGAACTACTTTTCTGCGAGCTTCCTCCATATACTGTGTGAATCACGGTTTGGCCATAAACTGACGAAATCACTGACACGTCAAACGCCTGCTGTTCTGCCAGATATTCCTTATTCGCAGCGACAAGGATCCCGCTTCCCTCTTGATCCTCCTGCTTCGCTTGAATAAGCAACAATTCTGCTTCGTTCAGCGCTTTTTGGCCGATTGCTACCACTCTCGCATAAGACGCAACATCCACTTGTGAAATAGAAGGATTGTTTAATGCCTGTGTGTAGCGCTGCTCGTCGATTTGTGCCGCCTGGTCAATCACGTGAAAAGTCTGGATAGCAGTCGCTTCTAGCCCATCAAGCTGCTTGACATCCTGACTCATGGTCTTCAGGTCTGAACTAGTGAGGTGTGTGTTTTTTATTGCACTGATATCTAAAAGCCATGTGTTTTCTTGTGCCACTGTATTTTTTAATTGCCCATTTAGTTCTGTGTACCAGCCAGGAAAATGATCAGCCGCGCCAAACTGGATTCCTGGTCCACTGGCTGCCGCTGTTAGCATCGCTTCCGTGCCAGTGGTAAATCCAGCCATCAGCAACGAACTGATCGATA